>JAPLDV010000395.1 GCA_026391235.1 Bacteroidia bacterium
GGCGATGGCCATCAGTGCATCCATATTGCAGGCCTGTCCTGCAAAATGCACCGGGATGATAGCCCTGGTGCGCGCGGTAATCGCTTTTTCAACGGCCTCCGGATCAAGGTTGTAGGTATCCGGCTCGATATCGGCAAATACCGGAACACAATTGGCTTCCATCACGATGGATGCAGTGGCGATAAACGTGTAGGGGGGAACGATAACTTCATCGCCCGGCCGAACCCCGCAGGCAATCAGGGCCAACCGCAGCGCAACGGAGCCGTTGACACAGCTGACGGCATATTTCGTACCGCAGAATTCAGCAAACTCCTTTTCAAAAGATGCAACATATCCGTCACAATTCGGATTTCCCCATTCACCGCTCCTGATAATATCGGCTACCGCATTCACTTCAGCTTCATCAAAAATGGGCCATGGAAAGTTGCGGCCAACTGTTTTTGGCCCTCCGGAAAGGGCCAGTTTTTCCTCTTTCATTTCAGTTAATTATTTTGTTATTAAATGATCGTAACAGATTTTAATCGTCAGCAGTGCCGACTCGGGCAGGCATTCAACCGGCAGGGTCATCGATTCCAGGCATTCGGTAAAGTATTCGACTTCACTGCTAAATCCATCATTGGCATCGCCTGCAGGTACCTGTTTTGTTTCAGTGTCTGTTGAAATACTGATGGTTTCAGGCTTTAAGCTGGTATACAAAACACTGGCTTTATCAAACTGTGCGGCATATCCTGCCTGAAAAGGAAAAGTGGAATGGAAGGTGTTACCCCCCTCAATTTTAATATTGATGCCTGAATTTTCATACCTCCAGAATGCACTGACATAATCCTGGTTGCTGAGTTTTCCGGGAAGGACAAAGCTTTTGATGGAATCCGGTTGCCCGAGTACTGACTGTACAAAGTCGATATCATGAATGACCAGGTCGAACAGGGCACCGCCTGATGACCCGAACGCGAGCTGTTTTTCTCGCCATTGACCCCATGCTGGCAGGCCCGAAAACCGGGACAAGGAGAGGAATTTTAAAACTCCAAATTCCCCCGAACTGATCCACTGTTTTAATTGCCGGTAGGCCGGCATAAAGCGCACCACATGGCCAACCATCAGGATAAGATTTTGCTGCCGGGCTAGTTTAATCAATGCTTCCCCCTGGCGCAAATCCAAACAAAATGGCTTTTCGAGAAATACATGTTTTCCTGCATTCAGGGCTTTTTCAGCCAGCTCAAAATGGAGGTCCGTATGCACGCAAATAAAGATGGCATCGGTAAATTCATGAAGCAGGCATTCATCGAGGGTTGAATACATCCTGACTCCGCTGAGCAACTCTCCGGAAATGCTCCCGGTCGAAAGATTACCGGCCGGGTCGCTGAGATTCTTCTCAATGTTTCCGATGTTTGTATCAACAATGGCAACCAGTTCCAATCGTTTATCTTTAAGGATATTAATGGTATGGGTTAATCCCATAAAGCCGAATCCAACCAGTGCAATTTTTTTCATCTGTTTAGTTTTATTTCAACTCAATGCTTCTTCCGGGTCTCCCGCTGGACGAAAAAGCTGCCAGTTTAACTGTTCCGTGCACTTCTGCCGGCCCGTTATAAACGGGTGAATCCATGGTTGGTACCGACCCGTCAACCGTATAACGAATGGTAAGCCCGGGGTAAGCAATGTTAACTTTCAGCATCCCATCATCAATTATTGCTCCTGGCAGCGGTATCCTGTAATTAAATCCGCCAAACAGATGATCCAGTCGCGGAAATTCCCGCTTGCCTATCCGGTTGGCAAATTCATTCCAGTCCATATCAATTTTGCGGGTCCGGCTTCCCATATCAGGATCTGATTCCCACAACGGTGCTGCGGCCCAGGCCTTTTCAGCATAAGCGAACAATTTTGGCAAAACATAATATTCCATCATTTCCTGGCCTTTCACTGTTTCTGTCCAAAGCTGTGCCTGCAGACCCAATATGTTTTTGTGGTTCTCCGGCTTCAGCCTGTCAAGGGCAGGGTAGGGATCATCTTTTCCGGTAACCTGGCCGTATTGATCATAAACCGCCGATTTAAATGCATCAAAAGGTATCAGGACAAAGGGATCACGGGCATCCTGATAGCCACCCCAGTATAAACCGGGTTCACGGGGA
>JAPLDV010000035.1 GCA_026391235.1 Bacteroidia bacterium
TCATGCACCAGCTGGCTGAGATGTATCCGAAACGAAGCCTGGTGGTGCTCTTTACCGATATGCTCGATGAATCGGATCCTGAAGAACTCTTTTCCGCCCTCAGGCACTTCCGGTACAATAAGCATGAGGTGATCCTTTTTCATGTAAAAGATTACAAGCTGGAAGAAGCATTCGACTTCCCAAACCGGCCGCACCGGTTTATTGACATGGAAACCGGGCGGGCGATCAGGGTTAATCCTGCCGAGATCAGGACCCAATACCGTGAAAAAATCAGTCGCTATTTTGCTGATATCAAACTTCGCTGCGGGCAATTCGATATCGATTTTGTGGAGGCGGATATCCGGCAGGATTTTCGGGAGGTATTGCTGCCGCTGCTGATCAGGCGGCAGAAATTATTTTGATTTTATAGCAGCGGGCTGAACATCCTGGCCACGGATTCCTGGACTTTCTCCAAAACCCGCCGCTGTTCCCAGGCATCCAAAAATATCTCCTTGGAGTTTTCGATATCGTCCTCATAGTCCTGTTTGAGCTGACAGGCAATGGCTTCATCATAAATGAGAGCATTAGCCTCAAAATCCTGATTAAAACTGCGGATATCCATATTGGCGGTGCCCACTGAGGCAAAAACATCATCAACGACCATCAACTTGCTGTGTGTGAATCCTTTCAGATAAAAATAAACATGAACCCCTGCTTCGAGCAATTCTTTTACGTACGAACGGCTGCTTCGCCAGACTATCCATGAATCGTTACGTTCAGGAAGCAGCAGCTTAACATCGATGCCGCTCAGGGCCGCGGTTTTCAATGCAGTAAGGATACTCTGGTTCGGAAGAAAATAGGGAGTGGAAATATAGACATACTGAGCTGCGGTTGCTATCGCTGCAAAATAAGCCTGCATGATACTTTCCCAATCTGAATCCGGACCGCTGGCGACAATTTGTACAAGCTTATACTCCGTCACCGTATTAACTGGAAAATATTTCAGGTCATAATCCGAAGTGTGCTGCGCATAGTTCCAGTCGAGAAGAAAAATCGCCTGCAAACTTCGCACCGATTCCCCTTCGAGCCTTAGGTGAGTATCCCTCCAGCGGTTATTCTTCCCTAATCCGCGCAGATAACGGTCGGCAATGTTGATTCCTCCCACAAATCCTATCCGGCCGTCAACCACAATGATCTTACGGTGCAATCTGAAATTTACCTTATTGGCAAAAGCGTATGTTTTAACTGGCATAAAATTTATCACCTTCACTCCGGATGAAGTCAGTTCACGTATATATCTTCTTGATAAAGACCAGCTTCCAAGATCGTCATACAATACTTTAACATCACATCCTGCCAATGCCTTGCGCATCAGAATTTCTTTTATCCGGTTTCCGATCTGATCATCATCGATAATATAGAATTCCAGATGGATATGATCCCGTGCATTTTCCAGCTCATAAATGATCGAACCAAATGTTTGCCGGCCATTATTCAGTACCTTGATATTGTTGTACTCGGTAATCAGCGCTTTCGAATTATTCAGGAGCAGTTTCATCAGGGGACGCTTTGAAACGAGCCTCTGATTGCGGATGAAGATCTTCTTGTTTAACCGGATCAACTGTTCCTGAATCAGGAGGTCGAGCGAAATTCTGTCGGCCATCTCCTTCATAATGATCATCTTTCGCTTTTTGGGATTTACCCCAAAGTATATATACAGGATGATACCGCCCAGAGGAATCAGGAACAGAATCAGCATCCACGACAGGGTTTTAATGGGATCCTGGTTTTCCATAATGATCACTACCACCATCACAAGGATGGTTAGCAGCAGCACCACATCGAGGATCATCCAAAATGTGCCCTGATGGCTAAAATTATTGAAGATGCTTGCAATCATTCTTTTTAACAATCAGGGAAAAATACGAAGTTTTTTTTATGTGTCAATGTGTCAATGTGCCAATTTGCCAATAAAACAATGTGCCAATGTTTGAGATTTGGGTTTTGTTCTTTGTAATTTGGAATTTTTGACTGTGGGGTGTGTTTTGAGGTTAACATTGTATTCCATAATATATACTTTAGCGGTCTGAAAAAAACATGTTTATGTCTGCTTCACACGAAATGAATCACCCTTTGTCCTTCAGTGGTGAAATCCGGAAGGAGACCGGTGTTATAATCAACAAATGTTACCAATGCGGCAAATGCTCGGCTGGTTGCCCGGTAGCAGGAGAAATGGATTATTCTCCCAGCCTGGTTATGCGAATGTTGCAGACCGGGGATCCGGCTCAACTCGACAAGCTACTGAAATCCATGTCAATATGGCTTTGCGTCAGTTGTGAAATGTGCCTGACCCGTTGTCCGATGGAGATAGACATTCCAACCCTGATGGATTATTTAAGGCAAGTGTCGGTAAAAGCTAAAAAAAACCATCGGAAGGCAAAAAAAATTATCGCGTTTCATAAGTCATTCCTCGATTCGATCAATTATACCGGTCGTCTGTATGAGGTGGGGTTGATAGTTGATTACAAGATGCGCACCGGGGCGATGGCACAGGATGTTGCGACAGCACCGAAGATGCTGGTTAAAGGCAAGTTGAATCCTATTCCTGAGGTGATCCGGGGCAGGAAAAAGGTAGCTGCAATTTTCAAAAAAACCGGGATTGATAAGGAGGGTAAATAATGAAGGTAGGACTCTATCCGGGATGCTCAATGAACGGTGGCTCCCGCGAATATAAAGAATCGGTGGTAGCCCTGGCTAAGGTGTTTGATATTGAGCTGGCTGAAATCCCTGACTGGAACTGTTGCGGAGCAACGGCCGCACACAACCTTAATAAGGAACTATCGCTGAGCCTGCCGGCCAGGATCATGGCACTGGCTGAGCAGGAAGGACTCACTGATATTGTTGTTCCCTGCGCAGCCTGTTACAATCGCCTTTCGGTAACTAAACATGAACTGGCTGAAGATCCGGTCCTTTGCTCAAAAGTTGCATCGATTATCGATCTTAAATATGAAGGGACCACACAGATACTTAATATCATCCAGTTTATCGACAAGTACATGGCCGACAGGCTGGAAGAGAAAGTGGTTAATCCATTCAATTATAAATCAGCCTGTTATTATGGCTGTCTGCTGGTGAGGCCGCATTCCATCCTGAAATTCGACCGGGTGGAGGATCCTCAGAGCATGGATATTCTGGTAAAAAAAGCCGGGGGAAATGCCATCGACTGGGCCTTCAAAACCGAATGCTGCGGAGCCGGATTGTCCGTTTCCCGCACGGATACTGTAGCCAGGTTATCTGGCAATATTCTGAAAGATGCTGCTGACCGGAATGCTGAGGTCATCGTGGTTGCTTGTCCGATGTGCCATTCAAACCTGGATATGCGGCGACCGGAGATTAACCGCTATCTGAATGAAAAGATCGGTATACCCGTTCTGTATATATCTCAGGTATTGGGCCTTGCTGTTGGATTAGATGCAAAAACTCTCGGATTGAACCGTCATATGACCGAGGTAAGCTTACCGGAAAAGCCCGTTAAGGATACTATGGCTGTACCGCTGAAAGGTTCGAAAACTCAAAAAATGGAGGCTTAGCCATGTCGAGGATCGGAGTCTTTGTTTGTCATTGTGGCGAAAATATCTCAGCCACAGTCAATTGCGGGCAGGTTGCTAAAACATCCGGTGAACTGAAAGGTGTTGAATTCAGCACTGATTATAAATATATGTGTTCCGACCCCGGCCAGACGATGCTGAAGGAAGCCATAAGGGAACACAAGCTGGATGGAGTGGTTGTTGCAGCCTGTTCGCCCCGCATGCATGAGCCTACTTTCAGAAAAGCCTGTGCTGAAGCCGGACTAAATCCTTTTCTGTGCGAAATGTCGAACATCCGTGAGCATTGTTCGTGGGTACATCCCAAGGATGACCTGACTACGGATAAGGCAGAGGATCTGGTAAGGGTAATGGTTGAAAAGGTTAAAAAGAACAAGGCCCTGAATTCCATCAAGGTGCCGGTAACCAAAACAGCCCTGGTGATCGGAGGCGGGATCGCCGGGATTCAGGCCGCACTGGATATTGCCAATTGCGGGCATCAGGTGATCATGGTTGAAAAACAGCCTTCGATCGGCGGGCATATGTCGCAATTATCAGAAACCTTCCCTACCCTCGATTGTTCGCAGTGTATACTCACACCCAGGATGGTGGAGATTGCTCAACACCCTAATATTACCCTGTATACTTACGCCAATGTTGAAAGTGTAGATGGTTTTATCGGTAATTTCAAGGTGAAGATCCGGAAGAAATCCAAGAGCCTTGATGAGCATCTTTGCAACGGTTGTGGACTTTGTACAACAAAATGTCCGCAGAAAAAGATACCCAATGAATTTGAACGGGGCCTGGGGAATCGACCGGCGATATATGTGCCTTTCCCACAGGCAGTTCCCAACAAACCGGTGATCGACAGGGAAAATTGCACTTATTATATCAAGGGGAAATGCAAGATTTGCGAGATTGTTTGTCCGACCAAAGCTATCCGGTTCGATCAGGAAGATGAGATCATTGAAGTTGATGCAGGAGCAATCGTGCTTGCAACGGGTTTTGATGTCCTTAAGCCCGACTTTTTCCCCGAATACGGATATGGAAAATACAAGGATGTAATTGACGGACTTCAATTTGAGCGCCTGGCTTCAGCTTCCGGCCCGACTAATGGCCAGATCAGAAGGCTATCGGACGGACAGATACCTAAAAAGATTGTTTTTGTTGCCTGTGCCGGATCACGCGATCCTGCCAAGGGGATCGAATATTGCTCAAAGATCTGCTGCATGTACACAGCTAAACATGCAATGTTATATAAACATAAGGTGCACGATGGAACTCCGTATGTTTTCTATATGGATATCAGGGCCGGCGGCAAGATGTATGAGGAGTTTGTACGGCGGGCAATTGTGGAAGATGAGACCCAGTACATTCGCGGGCGTGTTTCCACCATTTATGAAAAGAACGGCAAGCTGATCGTTAAAGGGGCGGATACCCTGATGGGAGGCCAGCCGGTAGAGATCGAAGCAGATATGGTGGTTCTTGCAACAGCCGGGGTAGCCAACAAGGGAGCTGAGGAACTGGCCCAAACAGTTCATGTATCTTATGATTC
Organism: Bacteroidia bacterium; assembly: GCA_026391235.1. The sequence goes on from JAPLDV010000035.1 coordinate 5,119, forward strand.
CTATAAATTCTTTGCGGAGGCCCATCCAAAGCTGAAACCTATTGAAACCAATACGGCAGGGATATTCCTTGCCGGAGCCTGCCAGGCTCCCAAGGACATTCCTGAATCGGTTGCAGCTGCTTCGGGTGCAGCCGTTAAGGTTGCGGCCTTGTTCAGCAACAGCGAACTAACACGTGATCCTCTGGTCGCAGTGGTAAACCGACAGGCACCTCCGGTATTTTCTTCCTGTGTGGGCTGCTTCCTCTGTCAGGGCGTTTGCCCCTATCAGGCCATAGAACGCGAGGAAATCAAAAACAGGAACGGTCAGGTTATCAAGACTCTTGCGAGGGTGAATGAAGGGCTATGCCAGGGCTGCGGCACCTGTGTTGCCCTTTGCCGGACCAAGGCGATCGATATCCATGGATACTCGAACCAGCAGGTTTATACTGAAGTAATGGCTTTGTTAAACGATTAATAGATAGCTGAATGCAGGAATTTGAACCCAAAATCGTGGCATTTGTATGCAACTGGTGCACTTACGCCGGCGCAGATCTTACAGGGACCAGCCGGATCAAATATGCGGCAAATGTGAAAATCATCCGTTTCCCATGCACCGGCCGGATCGACTTTATGATCCTGATGAAGGCATTCGAAAATGGAGCTGACGGAATAATTGTATCGGGCTGCCATCCGAATGATTGCCATTACAGCACCGGCAATTTCCATGCCCGCAGGAGATGGATCGTATTCCGTAACCTGCTGAACTTTACGGGGATCGAAACAGAGCGTATTCAGTTCAGCTGGGTTTCGGCAGCCGAAGGTTTCAAATGGGCGGATGTGGTTAACAATACTGTATTGAAGATCAGGAAAATGGGCCCGAATGAAAATTACAAAAAGATTGCAGTTTCCACTTTATTCAATCAGGAGGTCACCGGCAATGAATGAACTGATCAATCAGGTAACCCGGTTACTCAACGATAAGACAATCGATGTTTTTATCGGATATGGAAAAGGTTCAGCCGACCGAATCAGGACGATCTTTGTCAGATCTGCAGATCAGGCCGAAAACCTGATATTTAATGCAGGTTGCACACAAAACCTGTCCGGATATCTTTTAAAACATGAAGTCAAACATCTTGGCAAAATCGGCATACTTGCGAATACGGCTGCCATGAGGAGCATTATGCAGCTTGCCTCCGAGTTCCAGATTAAGGATGGTGAGGTGTATGTTCTGTTTGCCAATCCTGATGGATCTTGTGCTGAATTTCAGGATTTCGGTTCCATTGAAAAGTATCTGGAAAACACAGATACCGGAATCTCCACGGATGAAAAAGAGATGATCAGGAAGCTGGAATCGATGACTGTTAACGAAAGATGGATTTACTGGAACAAGGAGTTTGATAAATGCATCAAATGTTATGCCTGCCGGGCCGCCTGTCCGATGTGCTATTGTCATCGCTGCACAACAGATGTAAACCAACCGCAATGGATACCGGTTGCGAGCCATGAGCTGGGCAACCTCGATTATCACCTGATGCGCGCCATGCACCTGGCCGGCCGGTGTGTAAACTGCGGCGAATGTGCCAATGCCTGTCCGATGGATATTCCGCTCAACCTGCTGACCTATCAATTGATCGAGCCGATCAGGGCAACTTTTGGAGCTACTGCCGGCATGAAGGCCGATGCTGTTTATGCCCTTTCCACCTACAAACCCGATGATAAGGAGAATTTCATTATCTGACCCATGGAGAAAGAATTTAAAATTCTGAAATACAGCGTTCTGCCAAAATTAATCGAGCTGTTTAATTCGCAGGGATATCCGGTGCTCGCACCCGTTCGCAAAGGCAAGATAGTGGAAATTGAACAAGTCCGATCATTTGAAGCCATTGCGCTTGATGTGCTGCTTTCAACACAGTCAGCAAAGAAATCAGCTTTTCCGAAAGTGGAAAAAGTGCTTGAATTCACGATGAACAAATCCGGGGTTGTGCAGCATCCTGTTGACCCCGATATATGCAGTCAAACAATACTTTTCGGTGTCAGGCCTTGCGATGCATCAGGCTTTAAGTCGCTTGATGCCATTTTTGGAGAAGCCCCGGCGGATCAGTTCTATCTGAAGAAAAAGGAGAAGACCACCATCATCTCCTTTTCCTGTCCTGATTCGGATGAATATTGCTTTTGCACTTCAGTAGGGGGCGGTCCGGGCAATACCGAAGGCAGTGATTTGCAGTTTACCGGAATCAGCAAGGAAGAGATCCTGGTTGAGGTTCTTACGGAAAAAGGCCGGAAAATAGCTGCTCTTTTTGCGACCCACCTTACTGATGCAGTTGACAGCATCGACAAGAACCTATACCTGGCGGATGTTCATGTGGTTTTTGATCTTAACAGTGTAGTTGATAAAGTCACTGAATCATTTAACGATAGTGAGCTGTGGCTTGATCAATCCTTAAGGTGCATTGGATGCGGTGCATGCGCCTTTGTATGTCCGACCTGTGCATGTTTCGATTTCCAGGATGAACAGAATACAAAAAAGGGTGTAAGGCTTCGTCTATGGGATTCCTGCGGTTTTTCACTGTTCACCTTGCATACTTCAGGACACAACCCGCGGGAAGTTCAGAGTCAGCGCTGGAGACAGCGTCTCATGCATAAATTTTCCTATATGCCTGATCAACTGAATGTTGTCGGATGCGAAGGCTGCGGAAGGTGTTCCAGGGCATGCCCGGTGGATATGAATATCAAAGAGCATTTAACTTCAATTGCAGCATTATAATGGAGCCTCAGAACATTTACCAGCCCTATCTGATGGAGATTGAGAAGATCACCGAAGAGGCGCCGATGGTTAAAACATTCCGGTTGAAGTTCACAAACGAGGAAGAAGGGAAAAATTTCCAGTTTAAGACCGGGCAGTTTGGGGAATACTCTGTTTTCGGTGAAGGGGAAGTCACGTTTTGTGTTGCGTCGCCCCATACCCGGAAGGGTTATATTGAATGCACTTTCAGGGAGGCTGGAAGGGTGACTACCGAACTTGCCAGTCTTAATGAAGGAGATACCATAGGGTTCAGGGGTCCTTACGGAAACACTTTCCCGATTGATGAATGGAAAGGCAGGAACCTTCTTTTCATCGCTGGCGGAATCGCATTGCCTCCCATGCGCAGTGTGATCTGGTCGTGCCTCGATCTTAGGGACCAGTTTAAAGATATTTCGATTTTGTATGGTGCACGAACTGTTAAAGATTTGGTATACAAGCATGAACTGGAAGATTGGAAGGCACGTCCCGATGTTAACCTGGTGACAACCGTTGATCCGGGCGGTGAAACTCCTGACTGGACCGGGGAGATCGGATTTGTGCCTACGATTCTCGATAAAATGAAGCCGGTGAGCGCAAATACCATTGCCATTGTGTGCGGCCCTCCGGTTATGATCAAGTTTACCTTCCCGGTGCTGGAAAAGTACGGATTCCGTGATGATCAGGTATATACCACCCTGGAGAACAGGATGAAGTGCGGGTTGGGAAAGTGTGGCCGGTGCAATGTAGGAAAGGTATTTGTTTGCAAGGACGGGCCGGTATTTACAAGGACGCAGCTGAAACTATTGCCTGACGAGTATTGAAAAGGGGTTGTCGGTTATGGGTCATCAGATGATCAATACCGATATTAGGTTGGTGGCTGGGTCAAAATGCCCCAGACTGAATAGGCTGTGTAATAATGGAAACTCATTAGCGATCCTGATATGTTGCCCCCAAATTTATTTGGGGGATTATATTGATCCACAAATCCTTATGAACTTTAGTCCAAATTTTAAAGTATGTTTGGCTAGAGTTTAAGAAAATTGGACTCAAGTCCGCAACTATCAGATAATCATTGTAATCCCCCGAATAAATTCGGGGGCAATACAAAACCCGGAATGAATTCGGGGGCAACACAAAATGGCATTTCCTACTTTTTC
>JAPLDV010000442.1:0-1425 GCA_026391235.1 Bacteroidia bacterium
TTTACGGCATCCCGTTTCTCAATATTCCATATTAACATGCTGAAGCCTGTAAATGTCGGCGACCATGTCACTGCCGGACAGCAGCTTGGCACACATATAGGATCGCAAACTTTTTCTGATATTTCAATAATGGTCAATGATATAACAAAGCAGGGGAGAATGATTTCATACTTTGACGTTATGACCGATGAGGTCTTTGATGAATTTGTCAAAAGAGGCATTCCTTCGAGGGATTCGCTTATGATACCAAAAGCTTTAAGGGATGCAAATCCACTGAACTGTAGCAATGATGGTCTGTTCGTTGGGACTGACAATCTTGAATGCTGGACCTACCTGAAGTAAATCAATCTCTCCGCCTGAGGTCCTCCCAAAAACGCAACCGGTCTAAAGTAGAGATTCCGGGCTTATTTGGTACTAATTTAAGAACTCTGCCGGGTAATAACCAAAAGGCCGGCATCCCGCCGGCCTTTAATTTCCTAAGGCATCTCCACAAACCCACACACACCTCGTGGGCCCAGCTGGGCTTGAACCAGCGACCCTCTGATTATGAGTCAGATGCTCTGACCAGCTGAGCTATGGGCCCGTTCCTGCCACTTTTCGGACAGGGGTGCGCAAAGATAAGAAAAAAAACAATATACAAAACCCTTGCGGGCGTTGGTGTGTAGGAGAGGGGGAGAATAAAATATGACCTTTACCAGATAGTTTCGGCGCCGGTCCCCCCACTGCCACTTACCACGAAAAAGCACTGCCAGTAGCTTTCCTCTGTTTCTAATAGCCGTTTAATTTAATCTGTTGAGCAGGAATTATTCTTACTATGTTTTTTCAAGTAATATGAAAAGACATAGGCCATGGCATCAACCTTCATCTGTGTAAAATGTGGAAAAAGGACCAAGAAGAAAGTGCGGATAAAAAAGGGCCAGCACTATTGTGGTTCGCGGGTTTGTTGGGAAAAACGGATGTGTTGACCAACCCCCGCCGATTAAGGTGACCAGTTCAAATGGTGTCTTTTTGATCAATATTTCAATACAGTCTAAAGCCTTATGACTGATGGGATTTGGGTGGTTAATTTGCGGCGGCGGCGGTTGATTAACATTTTCGGCGGGAGCTGGTCAACCCTGTCCGGCGAAGGCTGATATTTTGATCAGCGTGTCCACATTGAAGACGAACATTGAAATTTTGAAGTTTTACAAAGACAATCCGATTCCTGGATTCGGGTTTATGAAGGACAGCCCATACCTTTTGGGCTTGCTACCTGAGAATTACTCTGAACAGGAACATAAGAATAAGCGGCACAAGGTTCGAAATTTGATTCGTCAAGAATTAATAGAAGTGAGCAAGAAGTTGAATCTTTCAGTTCCCCTTCAGTTAAAAAGTGCAAGGGATTGTTTCGCTACAACCTTGTTTAGGGCTGGGGTATCACTTGAG
>JAPLDV010000442.1:1457-3850 GCA_026391235.1 Bacteroidia bacterium
TTGAAGATTCTACGGATGCGTTTTCGAAGCTGGTCTACTGATTATTTATTCAAAAATACAGATTTATATCTAACCATCATAAATCCAATGTATTAACAGTAGTGTTTTTAGGAATACCAATGCATTTAGATTTTGAGCACTGCCTCCTTAATTTTTTCAAAGTTATTAAGCTCTTCCTTTAAGAGAGATTCAATAAAAGCATTAAAGATTTCTTTGTTGAGAAGGCTAATATATTTATGCTCACCGATTTGACTTAATTTTTTATTGTCTTTAAATTCTGATGGATTATAGTAACATATTGAATAAGGACTACTTTTCGATCCGTCAATCAATTTGCATAATATATCTTTATATTTATTAAATAAATCCACCTTGGTCGATTGCTGAACTACTTTATCTTTAATATTATCCTTCTTTGACCTGATATCGACATTATACCTAAATGAGTTATCTGAGTTTATTAATCGATAGGCAAAGTATACACCACTTTCACCTTCACCAATGTGCAACTGAATTTTATATCCTGGCTCTTCGATTGGAATTTCAAAGTTGCTTTCTGAATTATTAAGGGCTCTCTCAAATAATTTAAAGAACTGATCGAATATTTCTTTTTTAATGTTTTCGTAAACTTCAGTAATAATCGGAACACTGATTAAATACTCGGGCTTTTTTAAAAATAAATCCCTGATTTGATCTTTCATTGCATTAAATGTTGATCCCAATTTATGCATTAGAAATTTGAAATGGGGGTGATAAATTCGATACTTTCGAGAATAACCCCTCCAAAAATTGTCGCCGTTTTTGTTTGGCCGATAGCTTCAAGGTCGTTTTTCGACCCGTTTTAACCAGGTAAGATCCTATTGCAATGCATTGGAACCTCATAGTCGATAATACAGGATGGTGTTTTTGTTTGAGCACCTGCAACCGGAACAAACTCATTAGATTATGGGCAACCATCGTCCAACGAAAGGCCGCTTCCGTTGCGTAAAAATCATCCATACAGAACCCTTCGATACCGTAGTCGTACTTCAACTCACGGATCCGATTCTCACAATCGGCTCGCTGGTTATACAGTTGCCATACCAACTCGGCTGAAAACTCTACGTTTGTCGCAAAAGCAGCGTACTTATACTGCTCAAACTCCTCAATTTCCGGGAAAAGCAATTTACCACCGGTATCAGGATGCTTGCCTGTATCCTTGCGTACAACCACCATCCTGCGCGGCTTTGACCAGCCTTTACCCTGGTACTCAAAACTGGCAGTCCAATATCCATCATCAATCGGAAACCACTCTTTATGCTCAAAAATCCGCCTGACCAATGGCCCCATCATACGGGTCGCCATGATATACTTGAGCTTCTCTTTTTCCAGTCTGGACATGATCGTTTCATTACAAAAACCACTGTCCGCGCGGAACAATCCAATCCGATCAGGAGGAATAATGGTCAATAACTCGTCAAAGAACTCCGTAAAATCTGTACTGGAGGCACTGTCTCCGGTTCGCATCCAGGCATTGGCAACCATCTTGGCTTCTGCCACAAAGGCGATCAAGGGATGGTGGGAGCCTCGTCCGCGCCTTTTGGGGTTGTATCCTTTGGCCACTCCATCCTGGCTGCCATGGCGCGTAATCACAGTGGAATCCAGATCGATGGTCATTTTATCCAGCTTCAGTTGGGAAAACCAGAATCGGTTAATGGCTGGGAACAACTTGTCGTTACGTTCCTGGTCGAACTTCCTGAAGAACCGGCTGAAGGTGCTTTGGCTGGCCATTCCTTTGTCCCAGCCGAATATGCGTTGGATCACCTCATCGTGGCGAAGGGTTCCGGAGTGGGCGAGCCTGGTGGCTCCCAGAATCGTGCTGACCATAAACCCCTCAGCAAGATCGACAGAACTGTATCCTCGATTGGATCCCGGTGAAGGTAAATCCGGGCACTGTTCTTCAAGATATTGCTTCAGTCCGCTCCGACGGTATGTCTCCTCGATCAACCGGAGACCGCCCCAGGGAGAGACCTCTTTGTCTGTGAAATCGTATGGTAAGCCGTTCATCCTTTGGGTGAAATCGATATTTTTACTCAACCCTAAATATAATAAGGGGTTCGGAGGTTTTCAAGTCAGTCTAATGAATTAATCGGGTTTAAGTTTTTGCATAAATTTTACTATGCAATTTAGTCATATTACAACCGACTTCTTAACGCAACTTTTCGTTTATTTTTAAAATGCTGAAATTATAATATAAAGAATATCAATTAAATACTCTCCCCCCCCCCCGAAGAAGTTAACGTAAACTTTCGCGTGCCGGTCAAAACTACCTGGGAAAATTCACACCAACCATGGTGGCTCACAACCCCTTCTCATATATCCGATACCGCCTCAATGGCTTGGCATCCAATTTA
>JAPLDV010000389.1 GCA_026391235.1 Bacteroidia bacterium
TGATATCTCTTCCAAACCGATCTTCCCTGACTAATTGATTAAAAACGCAAAACTCGTGCTGCCAGGCAAAACTTTTTGAGTCGCAATAGGTTTGAGAGATAACCGGAATAAAGATCAGACACCTGAGCTTATATTTCAGGGAGGCACCTGCATCATGGGTCTCCAGCAGGCCGTCATGCGGATTCTCATCGAAATAGATAGTGATATCTTCCTTGAAGGTGGCTTCGAGTTCGGTTTTCAACGCCTCGACAAACTCACTGACCCAGCGGTTACCTTTGTTGTCTTTCTGGCGGTAGCTGATGAAGATGTTTTATTCGAATCCCTTTACAACTTAGGGCATGACCTGGTTTTTAGGTTAACTATTTTACCACTGGCATTTTAATATGTGTCGGAAATTTAACTGATCTGTAAATCTTCTGATGAGTGATGATGAAGTCTGATTCCTGGGCTTCGAAAATGTTTGGAACATATTTCTGCGGATTCCGGTCGATAATCGGGAACCAGGAACTTTGCACCTGAACCATAATCTTATGACCTGCTTTAAAAACATGATTTATCGCATGCAGGTCGATCCGGTATTCATTTACTTCATCCGGTTTTACTGGCTCAGGACTTGTAAAGCTTTTCCGGAACCGGCCCCGGAAAACATCATTGGCTATCATCAGCTGATATCCGGCCATTTCAGGTTTTTCGGGATAAACCTGGGGGTATACATCGATCAGTTTGACGATCCAATCGGCGTCAGTACCTGTTGTAGATGCGAACAAATCGGCCAGGAGATTTCCGGTAACTTCAACCGGACCGGTCAGCAATTCTGTTTCCCAGCTGATCACATCGGGCCGGTTCTGAACAAACCGCTGATCCTCAACCAGCCAGGTATACCATCGTGAGCCGGGGCCGTAGGTCATCTCGATTGGCCGGGTCCGGTAGGGCACCGGATGAAAAGGATCGGACAAATATTCATCTGATCCTTCTCTTTCTTTAGGCATTTCAAATGAAAGCCCGCCGTTTGCATTCAAATAGAGGTTTTTCATCTCGGTCGATTTCACCGGAGGCCACTGATCATAGGTTTTCCAGGTATTGGATCCGGTCTGAAATGTCATGGCTTCAGGAATCTGGTCACTCCCTTTCCCCTTCAGGTAATGTGCAAAAAACGGAGCCTGGATATCCTTTCTGAATTTCTCAGCTGTTGGGGTTCCAAAATCTATTTTGCCTAAACTATTGCCGGAACCTCCGCCCCAGCCCCCATGATTCCAGGGTCCGATTACGATGAAATTCAGATTTGCCTTATCGGCCTTTTCCAGCACTTCATAAGCCTTTAGCGGACCGTAAAAATCTTCCTGGTCCCACCAGCCGGCCACATGCAGAAGAGGAACCGTTGGTGAAGACAGGCGGTAGGCCATTGATTGCTTCTGCCAGAAATCATCATAGTTTGGATGTTTTACAAAATCGTTCCAGGTGGGCAGCTTGCCCTGGAAGTATTTTTCATTCACGTGGGATAATGGACCCAAGGCCAGATACCATTCATAGGTGTCATATTTATCAAAAGGGAACAGGGCATCCTCTTTAGAGAATTCAGTCAGGTAAGCGTATTCAAAACCATAGCTGAGCCGGAAAGCGCCATTGTGGTGAAAATCATCCCCGATGTACATGTCAGAGGGCGTAGCCTGCTCCGATGCGGCTTTCAGGGCCGGATGCGGATCGAGCGTGCCCATCATCGTAGTCCATCCATCATAGGAAATCCCGAGCATTCCCACTTTGCCGTTGTTGGCTGGCACATTTTTCAAAAGCCAGTCGATGGCATCATAGGTGTCGGTGCTTTCATCGATGGCAGCCGGGTTTTTCTTGTCCCGCACCGCCCGCTGCATTTCGAAAGTGCCTTCCGATTTATACCGGCCCCGGATATCCTGGAATACAAAGATATACCCTTCCCTAGCCATATCGGAAATGTAAGCTTTCTGATTGGGCGAAGGGTTTGTACTCACTCCATAGGGTGTTCTGAAGAAAATAAAGGGCAAAGGTTCATTGGCATCCGTCGGAGCAAATATTACCGTATTCAGCTTTATGCCATCCCGCATGGGTATCAGCAACTCCTTCCTGGAATAGGTCAGCGTCTCAGGGGCTGGTTGTGCTGGCAGGGGCGGAAGGAATAAAATCCCAGTGAAGAACAGGACACAAAATCTGATTGTTGTCATACTGTTGGATATTTTGATCTAT
>JAPLDV010000225.1 GCA_026391235.1 Bacteroidia bacterium
CGTATTACCGGCGTTTCACGCGATGTATATTTGTATACCCGCGATCTGCAGCACATCCGGGATATTGAAGTCATTCCCGACCTGGATGCTGAATACAAAAATGGATCGCTGAATATTTCTTATGAAATAACCGGAAAAGTAAAAGGGTGTGCTGTCAAATTTGAACTGATCGAAGCCGGCAAACCGATTCTTACGCAGGAATTCAAACCGGTTCAGAATATCAATAAGGCAACCCTTAACATTGAAAACCCCGCCAAATGGACCGCCGAAACACCAAATCTCTATACCCTGCTTACCACTCTGTCGGATAGTAAAGGCAATCTAATCGAGGTGATTCCGCAAACTGTCGGATTCCGGAAGGTTGAAATAAAAAATGCACAGCTGCTCGTCAATGGAAAACCGATCCTGATTAAAGGGGTTAACCGTCATGAAATGGATCCTTTAACCGCAACCTGGGTTAGCAGAGAAAGGATGGAACAAGATATCAGGATTTTTAAAGAACTCAATATCAATGCATTGCGCACATGTCACTACCCCGACGATCCCTATATCTACGAACTGTGCAACAAATACGGGATCTATGTGATCGGAGAAGCCGATATTGAATCTCATGGAATGGGTTATGGCAAAGAGTCACTGGCTAAATTCCCAAGCTGGTACCAGGCGCATTTCGACCGCTTCTCGAGGATGATCGAGCGCGATAAAAACCAACCATCAATTATTATATGGTCAATGGGCAATGAGGCCGGTGATGGAATAAATTTTGAGCAAATGTATGCCTGGGGAAAAAAGCGCGACACCTCACGGCCGATTCAGTACGAACGGGCCGGTATGGCTTCCCACACAGATATCTATTGCCCGATGTATGATGCTCCCTGGGATCTGGAAAAATACGCGAAAAGCAACCCCACCCGACCGCTCATTCAGTGTGAGTATGCGCATGCAATGGGGAATTCCGAGGGTGGTTTCAAGGAATACTGGGATATCTATCGCAAATATCCGGTTTTGCAGGGCGGTTTTATATGGGATTTTGTGGATCAGGGACTTCGGAAATACAATGAACGGGGCGATATGTTTTATGCGTATGGCGGTGATTACGGTAAAGATCTCCCATCGGATAATAATTTCCTGAATAACGGAGTAGTCAGCCCCGACCGGAAGTTTAATCCCCATGCCTATGAAGTCAGAAAATGCTATCAGAACATCCTTACCACCATGAAAACCCCGGCCATCGGGACGATCAGCGTATACAACGAAAACTTTTATATCGATTTAAAGAACTATTACCTCGAATGGCAATTGATTGCTGATGGGAAATCTTTCCAAGTCGGCGTTTATGATGATCTGAGAGCTGAACCTCAACAAGCCCAGGAAATCAGGCTGGGGTATATCGTTCCAGAAAAAGCAAAGGAAGTTTTCCTGAATCTGACGTTCAAACTGAAAACAAAGACCGGCTTATTGCAGGCAGGACAGGAAGTGGCATGGGAGCAGTTGTCGGTGAAAGAGACTGCAATACAAGCAGTTAAGATTTCACAGGCTACGGAACCCGTAAATTACACTGAATCTGCTAAACAACTGATTATCAATGGTTTATTTACTCAAGTGATTTTCGATGAAACAACCGGATACCTCACACAAATTACTCATCACGGATTGAATATCATTAAAGACGGCGAAGCGCTGAAACCAAATTTCTGGCGCGCACCTACAGATAATGATTATGGTGCCAACCGGCAGAAAAAACTCATTGCCTGGAAAAAATCCACCCAAAAACAGGATCTCAAATCTTTTAAGATCGACCGGAAGGAGAATAACGTCCTGGTTACTGCGGTTTACGAATTGCCGGAAGTTTCATCAACACTAACCCTCCAATATGAAGTAAACTCCAAAGGGCAGATCCTGGTTGATCAGAAACTCGAAGTGGATAAAGCAGCAGATGTTAAGAAGATGCCTGTGCCACTCCGGTTTGGCATGCAGCTAACCTTGCCTGCGGAGTTTGATCAGATCAGATATTATGGCCGCGGCCCCTGGGAGAATTATTGGGACCGAAAATACAGCAGTCCGGTGGGGTTATATGAACAGACTGTCAGTGAGCAGTTCTACCCGTATGTCCGGCCGCAGGAAACCGGTAATAAAACCGATATCCGCTGGTGGCAATTATCCGACCGTGATGGCAGAGGATTAAAAGTTACTTCAGATATCCTCTTCAATGCCAGTGCCCTGCATTTCACAACGGATGACCTTGATGACGGTGACCGGAAAGACCAGCAACATTCCGGTGAGCTCAGGGAACGCAAATTAACCACCTTAAATATTGATCTTCAGCAGATGGGCCTGGGGTGCATCGACAGCTGGGGTAGCTGGCCGTTGCCTGAGTATCAGATGCAGTATAAGGATTATGAATTCAGGTTCCTGATTACGCCGGTGGTTAAGTTTTAATACCACCTGAAAACCTTAAGTCCTGCGGTAAAAAACAGAGCACCGACAGCCGTTAGTATGAGGATTGGCTGAGCAACCTGGATCAGGCCGGCACCTTCGATAAAGATGCTTCGCACCCCGTCGGCCAGCATGGTCAGTGGCAACAGCTGTATTACCGGAATAGCCCAATCAGGGAAGTTATGGTAGCTGAAAAATATTCCCGAAAGGATCATCATCGGAAAAACAATGGCATTGATAAAGCCGTTCCCGACTTCGGTATTGGAGGTTCTTGATGAAACAAAGACTGCAAGCCCCGCAAAGGCAAAATTGCCAGCGAAAAAAATCAGGAAAATTGCGGGCAAGCTAATATTGATATTGATTCCAAAAGCCAACCAGGCGAATAAAACCAGTAGAAGTGATTCAACAAAATTCATTCCGATCCTGACAGTAATCATTGACATCAGGAAATATGACTTTTTCATTGGAGTGGCAACCATTCTCCTTAGCAGTTTTTTTGATCGCTTTTCGATCAGCCCATAACTAAGCCCCCACATGCACGACATCATGACGCCCATGGAAATTAT
>JAPLDV010000074.1 GCA_026391235.1 Bacteroidia bacterium
GTTAACAATTGGGGGTATAGCAAGGCATCCATACTGGGAATGTTCCAGCGACCGCTCCTCTTTTGGGTTTGCCAGCATAATTAACCGGCACCGTGCCCGCGTTTGCTCAGTTGCCATTTTGGTGATTTTAATCACTCCGGAGGATATTGTTTCGGATAATTGCCCCATCATACCTTCGTCAGATACTTTATGCATCTCGTCCATTACCAAAAGACCCTTATCCTCTCTCGGCAAGGCACCCCAGGTGATTGACCACTGCTCACCAATTTTCTGAACGCCTCCAACCAGACCGGCAAAGGATAAATTTGCGCAATCAACTTTACGACCTGCTTTAAAATGGGACGCCAATATATCAGCCGTTTCCGACTTCGCTGTCCTTGTATCGCCAACACAAAGAAAATTAACATGCCCGCGTCGTACCGGGGCACCGCGAAACGAGAAATTTAAAACCGAGTGGTATGCGTAATCAATTGCGTCAAACAGAGAATTCCGACCGACCGTTTTGGTAACAGCCATATAATCCGCATGCAATTCAGCTTCTTTTAACCGCATACCCTCTAAAGCCGGTTGTTCCCAAAACCTGCTCTTCATATTACCTAAATCTGAATCTGTAGGAGCAGTTATACATTCATCAGTTTTCACCGGTTGGAATAACACCAGTTCTTCTTTGTTGCTATCGTTGACAATGAAATCCGATAATTTATCCTTTTCCGGTTCAGCTTTGTAAGTCACCCACGCCGCCCGCTGATCTTTTGGATGCGGGATTGCGATACCGGTCATTTTGTAATTATGATTGGAAATAATACTGTCGGAACCGACGTAATGAATAGTTCGATTCACATACTGTGCATCTCCGGACGGCTCCCATCCGATTGACGGAATGACCATTAGTTCTTCCAGTTTCCATACCTCTTCGATTATTATCCGGAACAGAGCACATTCAATTTTCTTACCCTTATTATCCTTACGAATCATTCCGGCGCGAATCGCAACCAGATTAATAACCTTTATTTCCGTCTCCCCGGGCATCTGCAGCAAAATAGGATCATCAGCCAGAATTGTTCCGATCAATTCGCGTTCCGCTCCAGGTGGTATCGTCCCTTCCACAGCTGTTGGCGCCATTGGACATTTTAAACAGTCCTGGCCGCCAGTATACCGACATTTGACCCTGAATTTTTTAGGGACAAGATCGATACGCCCCTTACCCAGTACCGTCACTGCTGCCCGGATATGTTGTTTAAAAAACAGTGGGTTATCGGATTCGGCCAGATGAACGTCGTTAACAACATGGGTATCCTGATCCGCCTGAACATAAGGTACTGGTTCGATTAACAGAAATTTTTCAAATCCGTGTATCTTAACAAAGTCGGTAAAGTCACCTTTTTCCGGTAATCCTTCCGGCGGCAATTTAACCAAAAAAACCTCTTTGGCAACTGCCGTCAGATGCAGTGCACGTGCTCGCGCCGCGCTCTCACCGGCCGGATCCACGTCGTAGCAAATGTAAACCGTCTTACCTTCAAACTTACAGTCAAACGATTTATTCCACCCATGACAACCGGCATTCGTTACTGACACTGCATTCAATCCGTTCTGCCGTGCCAGAAGCGCGTCCAGCCATCCCTCGAACAACCACAGGTCAGTATAACTGTTTGGTATGAGTGTTGTGGAATTGAAATTTGAGAATGCTTCAAACGGCCACAGCCTTGCACCCATGCCTGTCACATCACTGAAGGACTTGATACTGCTTCCGGTAAATCCGGGCTGGTTACGTGTGTACGCCGGCAAGTGGCGAATTATTTGCCGGAGAACACCGGCATAGTCAAATTCAGGGAGTATTAAACGCTGTCCGTCGAATCCAATTTTGTAGTGAAACAGAGTGTTGTACGTGATGCAACGCTCTTCTTTTAGCCAGGCAATTAATTTCTCATCTTGCAGCAACCGGTCGTGAGCTTTCCGGATATCCTCAACTGGAACGCGTGGATTAACTCCCAGTAAAACTTCCAGTCCCTCATATGCTTCGGTCGGCTTGACCCCATAAATCCATGAGTAAAACTGAATTACTCCCCCGCCTTCATTACACCCGAAACACTTCCATACCCCGTCATCAGTATTAATCGATAATGAAGCCACATTATCAGAACCGTGCCGCTCACAATTAACTTTTATACTGGACCCGTACCCGGAGTCGGTGTAAGTCCATCCAATACGATCCAAAATTGTTGTGTACACTTTTGTAAAGTTACTGCTCATGTACTCCATTAAACTGCTCATGATGTAAAGTTACTGCTCATGTACTCCATTAAACTGCTACTCATGACGGATCCCTTCAACGAACGCGGCCCGGGAAATTATCCGGGCCGCGTTTTGGTTTAAATTGGTGCTGAGTTAAAATCGGGCATTTGCATCCACGACCACATTCGACTGTTCAAATGCTGGTGGCAGTGGTGGCGGTGGTGTGTCTGCGAACATTGCTGCTGCAGGCGGGCTGGCTGGTTGAGGAGTTGGTACAGGGACAGCACTGGTGAAATTATTATTTTGTACGGTGCCGGGTGCCACAGGTGCAACTATTTGGGCCTGTCCGGAGAACAGTGGTTTATTCATAACCGCAATGTCCGATTCATACAATTCCTTCAGAGGAGCTGTTATCGCAGCCGAAAGTCGGATAAATGGTTTGTCATCATCCTTAACGGGAGTAATCGAATTAATCGCGTAGTAACTTACTTTTTTGTTCTTCTTGGTTATAACGTTTGCCATGTAGCATGTCGTCACATTAAATGGAACATCCCACAGATTCGGTTTTTCGCCTGTCTCTGCAGCGATGGTATGCATGATCTTAACAATCTGCAGCTTCAGTTTGTCACTGGCAATGACCGATTCCTTTGAGTCATTTTTGGCAATTGCAATTATCCTTGGTTTCAATACTTCCTCGCCTTTGGCACTGCGCTGGAAATTGTCCTTTGTGACGCACACATAATTATCCGCCTGCTGTGCCACTGATGGGTTATCACCTATCCGCTCAAAATCATTCGGGTTACAGTATGATCCGTCATCCCATTTTTGTTTGTCATACGTGACGCGTACCGGTGTACTTGTCTCTTCATTCCATACGGTCCAGCTGGTGAAAATTTTAAGAATCAGGATTGTATAGGTGGCAACGTCATTCACTGCTTTGGCTATAATTTCTTTGGTTCGGTGATCAAATACGGATCCAATATCACCAACTGAAAATTCATCATGCTTGGCGACCTGTCCGGGGTTTTGAAGGATGCGAAGGTAGCTTACGCGGGGCGGATCAATCTGTAAATCTTCCAGTCCTGGAATTTCAAAAATATTAAATGTCATGTGTTATCTCCTTTGAATCTATTTTACGGTACTATCCTTTTCGGATACTAACCGATTTTTTCTCGTACGTTGCAAGTCCAATTGCTTCGTGGCTAAATCCTTCTGGCATTTCATAGCTGGAGTACCACGATTTTAAGGTTTGTGCGTTAATGGTCATTTTGAACATTTCCATTAATTTGCCGTCCAGGTTAAACAGGTCCTGATTGGTGAAAAACGCTTTTAATGCGTCAACGTCGGTAACTCTGGGAGTAATGGACGTTGTTGGCGATATTGTTCCAATGCCAACCACAGACAGATTCTTCAGACCGTTGCGGGTAATGGCCGAATTAAGAATTTGGCTGTAAGTATCAATTTCAACCGTCAATTCCTTACTGGCTTCTTCATGATCTGCCTTTTCTTTTCGAAGTGCCTGTAGCTTATGTGCGATTTCGGTCATTTCCGCAATTGACTCCGGGCTGGTGTTATTGACAACTTCCGGTGCAATCTGAGGTTCTTCAACAAGCCATTTGCACTCAACAAGAAATTTACGTTGCTCGTCGTCAACCTGAAGTTCTGCTTTGTTTGTAAAGGGTGTGTCCTGTCCTTTGTCTTTCTGAAATTCCACCATTGCGGTATCATTCCAATCCTGCAGCATGGTGTTCAATAATACTTCTTCGGGTAAAGCGTTATTAATTGGCGGTGATTCAGAACCGAAAAATAAATCGATTTCTGACTGACTGGTGCCTTCTAAAAATGTCATGTGTTACTCCTTTGTAATGTGATTTGTGTTTAAA
>JAPLDV010000444.1 GCA_026391235.1 Bacteroidia bacterium
GTTCCCGTTCCTGGTAATTACGATGAAACAGGCAGTTTGCCACGGCTTCCTCTAAGGCAACATGGGGATAGTTCCATACCCTTAACGCTTCAGCTTGCATGGGCACCTTGATCACTTTTTCCTGAAGGATATTTGCATTCAACCAGGAGAGAGAATCAGTTATCTGTTGTTGAACCGGACCTTCGATCTTTTTCTCGATAAATTCTTTGGAATCTGCGCCGTTGGGGAAGTATACGATTTCAACATAAGAGTAAGGAAAATAGGAATGAGGCTTTTCGGCAAAAAGCATCAATGCCACATTACGAGGGAAAAGATTCTCCTGCGGCCCCGATAGCAACGCCATTTGCTGTAGAATTTCGGTATTGCTAAGTGTGCCTACATCGGCAGCCAGTTTGCTTTTGGTTTTGCGAAGATAATCCTGGATCAGAACCATCGAGAGGTCATCAATATGACTGTGCCTGTTAGCACGGTCGTCGAAAGGGATATTATGGCTTACCGTCGACATCCTCAATAAATAACCTGGGGGCATAATAAGGTTTGACCAGGTTATTAAACCCTATCATGTCCTTCTGAATTCCAGCTATCTCGCTGGTTGTAAGTCCAATTACAGGACGAACAGCAGTTTTTGTTACCGGATTCTCAGCTACCCCGATAAGAATATAACCGCCTCCAGTATTGTCAAAATCATTGGCAAAAGCACAAATGCTTCGATAAGTTGCATCCGGGTTCCAACCTTCTTTAAACTCGATACGGTCTGATTCGACCGTCCGTGCGGATAGTAAATCCTCCAGGTTAATGTGAAGCGCCATTGAATTCATTCTTTTTCATTTTCTCAACTTATTCGTGATTTGCCATGGTACGAAGTTAACGATGTTCGCTAATCCTGGCAATCTTAAATTTCAGCATCTATTTCTGCATTACTTCAAATTGAGCAACTCACTTGCATCGTCCAATATCTTATTCTCAAATCCTTTCAGATAGATTTCGGTGGTTTCTTCTTTGGTGTGGCCCATCATTTCCTTGATTATAGCAGAAGAGGTGCCCTGGCTCTTCAAGACCGAAGCAAAAGTGTGGCGGGCAACGTAAGTGGTTAGCGGGGTTTCAATCTCCAGGGTTTTGCCAATTTCCTTTAAACCCCGGTTAACCAGCCGGGTGGCGGTTTTGATCCGGGTGTATTGTTTAGCCGTATCGGTTACGGAATCATTAAGGATGGTGAAAACATATCCTTTGGGTGAATGTAAGCATTCGGCCTGGTACATATAGGCCAAGTTTGGCAGATAGTTTACATTGCCGGGTTAACCCGATCCCATTATGAAGAAGTTGAAACCCACCCGGATTGTTCTCCGGATACTGATGGCCTCTTTCCTGCCAGAAATCCGTTCCGGGAGCTTCGACTAATATCAGCGCTGAAGGCTTTCCGACCGGTTAACCAGGCCAGCTCTGGGTTATGCAGCTTGTGGATGTCCATGGCGAATTTGCTTTGGGCGCAAAATACAAACCCACGGCGAGGCTATTAATAGGTACCAGACCGTATGCTTAAAGTTTTAATAAAAATGTTTCAAAAAAAGGAGAGAAGCGCCGGTCGTTCAGCGTGCGATCACCATCCTCCTCGCAAGAGGCTGGCCCGCGCCGACCTTGAGCGTATAGGTATAGGTGCCCGGACTGAAGTTCTGCAGGTTAATTTCGAGTTCGTGCTTACCAGCAGCGAAATACCGGTTTCCGACCAGGCAGTCGATTTTGATGCCGGTCTGATCGTACAGATCAAGCGTGACATTGCCAGGCTTTAGTAGGGAAAAAGCAATTCTGGTTTGATTTTGAAAGGGATTCGGACTGTTCTGATAGAGCTCTAATCCGGGATTCAAGGCGGCAGCCGTGCCGCTGGTAAAGGGATTGAGGTTCTCGATGACCCGGATATCCACCCACCATATATCCCCGTTGAAGTGAAAGAACAGGTATTTGCCATCGGGCGAGATGACCGCTCCGCCGGCTTTCGCGTCAAAACCATGGCTGACCAGGTCGATGGCGGTATCCCAGCTGCCGTCGCTCTTCCTGAAACTGACAAAAAGATGGCTTCCCCCATCGATGTCGAACAGGATGTAGCGGCCGTCAGGGGCAATGCACGGATGTGCCTGGGTACCGTAACCGGGCTGAATATCCTGCCGTTCAAGCCGGGTGAACAGTCCACCGGTGCTCTGGATCTTGGCCAGGTAGGTGCGCCCAGTGGAGAAAAGCTCCGAAACATCGGTCGTATACAGCTGTCCGGCCGAAGAGGCCGACATGAACATCCCCTGTCCGGCTTTCACCGGTGTGGTCCACCCGGTGCGACCGCGCTCGGTCATGTAATACGGCGGAAATTCAGATTCCCCGGTGTTCCACATGAAATAGAGCCGGTGATTGTCGGGGGTCATGCAGGGCTCCGATGCGGGATGGCCGGTTGCCGGCCCGAATTCGGCCGGTGCGGTCCAGGAACCATTTTCAAACCGGCACACATACAGCTTCGCCGGTGTAGTCTCCCCGAACCGGTAAAAGTACAGCTCGGTGCTGTCGGATGACCAGGTGAGGGAATATTCCCGGAGCCCGGTCGTAGAAACAATGTCCGGGGCAAACTTCTCGGGGGTCTCACCCGGCGGAACCAGGCCCAGGTAAGGCAGTTTCGGCAGTCGGTCATAGATCGCGCCTGCATCCACCCAGTAAGGATTATACCCGGCGTCCCCCGGCCGGTCGGTCGTGTAAAAAAACCACCGGCCATCGGGTGAGAAATTGCTCCAGGCCTCATCGGTCCCTGAATTGAAGCCATCACCCAGGTTAACCGGCTGGTTCCAGCTGCCGTCCTGGTTTTTGCAGCTCATGTAAAGATCGAAATAGCCAAACCCTCCGGCCCGGTTGGAGCCGAAAATAATAAACCGCTCATTTTCATCAATATTAGGAAAACCATCAAGTGATGAGGAACAGAGGGAAGCCAGCCGTGAGGCAGCTTTATATTGTCCGTCGATGAACTGCCAGCAATAGAGGTCCATATCCGTTCCCTGGCTGTTGTCCAGCTCAGCATAGAGATTGCCGCTTTTGGCCAGGGAGAATTGCTTGCCCAGATGCTTGCCGGCAGGCAGCGGGATGCTCAGCATTACCGGTAACGACCAGACCCCGCCGCTGCGGGTGACCCGGTAAATAGCTGAAGCCGGCCTTTCCGACTGGAAAAACAGGGTGTCGCGGCTCCGGGAATATTTTGGATTATTGTCGGCATAGGTGCCATCGGAAAAAGGTGCCCGCTGTGGCACCAACCAGGCTCCTGATTCATAGGCGGAAAACCAGATTTCTGTGCGGTTGACGGCTCTCTGGTATTTCACAAAAAACATTTCCGTGCCGTCCGGCGAAAAAGCGGGGACCCCATGCCAGAACCATTGTTCCGTGGCCAGGAAAGGGGCCTTGACAAAACGTACTGGCTCCCTTCCGGGCGCTGGTTGTCCGAGATATTGCCAGGATTGGGCGGACAGGGAGAGCACCGGAAGTGCCCAAAAGGATATCGTCAGCCAGATTGATAGTGATTTTTTCATTTTGGTTTCAGGTCAATTTAAACATCAGACTACTTGTAAGGATAAAAATAACCCGCAGATCTTGAACCCGGCGGATGACTTAACGAATGGCAGGGGCGGGTTGACGGATAACTGAAGATCATCAATCGTCCTTCACTAACCAGAACCTTTTATATTACTGGTTGTTAATCCGGCGAAACAACTCCTGCTTATAGAAATACCCGATCGGTATCCGGTTTTCGCGGATATGAATTTCATTATTGGCGACCTTGTCGATTTTATCCACTGAAACAACATACGACTTGTGAACTCGAATAAACTGATCCACCGGTAATTTAACCTCCAAATTCGTAAGGGTTTCCCTCACAACCAATCGGGAATTCATTTCATAAACCTTAAGATAATTCCCAAAGGCTTCAATATAGAGAATATCCCGAAAGTCAACTTTATGAACTGATTGATCCTCTTTCAGAAACAGGTACTGCGATGAATCAGGGACTCCGGATTTTTCCATGAGTTCCCTCAGCGGGTTTTTAACATGAAGGTTTATTACTTTATTGACCGCTTTTATAAATCTATCGAATTTGATGGGCTTCAAAAGGTAATCAACTACACCAAGATCATAACTCTCGAGAGCAAAATCAGAATATGCGGTTGTAAGGATTACTTTCGGAGGACGGTCGAGGGTTTTTAGCATTTCGATCCCCGAAAGTTCTGGCATATTGATATCCAGAAAAATTAGGTCAATTTCGCTTTCCTGCAAAAATGCTATGGTCTCAATGGCATTATGAAATTTCTCAATTAGTTCCAAACTTGGTACAGACCTGATGTACTTTTCCAACACATTTTGAGCGAGAACCTCGTCATCGACTATTATACACCTGAGCTTCATAATTCGATATCGAAAGTAACAATATATCTTACGCCATCATTTTCAATCAGTAACTTATGTTTCCCGGGATAGAGAAGTTCGAGCCGGCGATGCAGGTTGGCAATCCCTGTTCCGGTCCCTGGAAGCTGATCATTTCGTTTCGGCGCAATTTGGTTGCTTATTTCACCCCGGATTTTCATCCCTTCTACGGAGAGTTCAACGGAAATGTGATTGTTGCTGCTTGTTTTACTGATGCCATGTTTGATACTATTCTCGATAAATGGGAAAATCAACATAGGTGCAATGAATTTTCCATCTAATATACCAGACATTCTGAATTCAATTTTACAATTGTTATCTGATCTCAGTTTCTCCAAGGAGATGTAATTCTGTATAAACTCTATTTCATCTTTCAGGCTAACAATATCTCTTTTGGAGCTATCTATTTGATATCTCATCAAATCAGATAAATGGAGAATAGCTTCGCTTGTTTTAGGAGAGTGATCAAGGCTTAAGGAATAAATACAGTTTAGGGAGTTAAAGAGAAAATGAGGATTTAACTGGGTTTTTAGCAGATCGAGTTCAGCTCTGGATTTCTCAGCTTCCATTTCTTTCAGATCCAGTTGAGTCTTAATCCGCAAAGCCTCTTCTTCTTTTAATCGAATTCGCTGCAAGGTCCCAATCCTGATTTTTTTTGACCAAGAGTAAACTAATATTATGGAAAGAATATTCACATAGTACATGGTATTGACATCAGATGGTCCAAAATAGCGTAAAGCAAGAATCCCAAGGTACCCGAAAACAATAACAATTGCTGCCAACAGAAGAAAATAGATCAGTATTTTCTTTTTTAGAAGTAATTGCTCGAAAATGATTTCATGAATGTAAACCGGGAGAATAGTCGGCAGAACCATTAAGGCAGATACTAACAGAGCCTGACTCACCGTGTAGGCAAAAGAAAGGCCCAAAAACATCAGGATGAAAAAGATTGCCCAGAATGCCAGGTTGAACCTGGGGTTCTTCGCAACAAGGCGATGCATGCTAATATCTGAATTGTCCATCAATCAAATCTTTACAACAAAGGTAGGATTCTTGATCCGTTCAATAGAAATTATGTGACGAATTCACTTTATCCCTTCAAACCGGATTCATCACATCCTAATTCCATTGATCACAAATCTTATTCTAATTCATTAAAGGTTTCAATTTTTGCACTCATTAATTGGTACTTCATGTCAGTAATAAAAAGAATGTTCAGGGATAGTTTAGTTGTGATCATGCCAATGATGTTAATGGCCAATGGCATAAATCACAATTGCGAAATGACGGTTTACCCCGATAGTATCGAAATTGTCGTTACTATTGAACCGGAACGGCACTATCTGCATGCTCATGCAACATTGAGTTTGAAAGTTATATCGCCGGGAGAAAAGGGATTCACGCTCAGATTAAATCAAGGATTCAGTATACTCAACCTTAGCATCGATGGGCATAAATCGGATTGCTATTCCTTTTATGACGGGAAGATCCAGGTTCCCTGGGATGAGGAATTCAGAAACAAAAATGAAATGTCATGTTCTGTTGAATATGAAGGTGCCATCGAAAATGGATGGGAAAGTCTGAACACCTGTGATGGATATATAGGTACCGAAGGATCGTTTGCCATGTCTGCATGCCATTGGTATCCAGGAATTCCGGGAGAAAATGGAAAATCACCGGGTACAATTACCTATGTGGTGCCTGCTGGTATAACGGTAGCAAGCACCGGCCGGTTGATAAGTACCAGGATCGAAGATCAAGTTAGCCGACAGGTTTATAAAGTGAAGCAGCCTTTGGATTTCTCTTTTGCAGCGGCTAAATATTATCTCCAGGAGAGGAAAACCGGTGACATATTAATGGGAACTTATTTCTTATCGGGGGGCGAGGGGAAAGCCCGGATTTACCTTGATAATTGCCAAAAGATCATCGAATTCCTTACGGATTTATATGGATTGTACCCCTTTGAGTCCTATTATCTGGTTGAGCTGCCTCATGCAATTGCAGGAACATTTGGAGGAGAAAGCGAACCGGGGCTTGTTTTTTATGCTGATGGCCTCCTGAGCGGAACCTTTTTTAACCCGACCGTCTTTGTACATGAAATGGCCCATCAGTATTGGGGTAATTATATTTTCAGCTCGGTCGGACCTGTAATCACGGAATCCCTGGCAACACTGAGTACCGATCTATTCATTGAAAAAATTGCCGGTGAAAGGGCTATGTGGCATTATATAAATTACGGTGCACCGGAATTGTTGGAATTACATTCGGCTCAGTGGTATTTTCAGACTTTTTCCAGGCAAGCGGGTAAGCCTGATTCGATTTTCCGGCTTGAAGAAGATATGGAACTGGGTATTGAACGACCGGATCAATTCCTGAACCAGCATTCCCTTTCCAATATAAAGGGTAATTTTATTTACCTGATGCTTCGTGAAGAAATTGGACGCGATGCTTTTAAAGAAGGACTACAAAACTGTATTAAAGAATCGGCCGGCCACGTGATCAATCTGGATTCACTCAGGCGATATTTTGAGACCTCCGGAAAAAAGGACCTGAAATGGTTCTTTGATCAATGGTTTTTTCGGAAGGGTGCACCGGAGTTCAAAATGGATTACCGGGTCGATTCAATAACCGATGGATATCAGGTTTCCGGTTCTGTTACCCAGACACGGGACATCTATCGGGTTAATGCAGAAATTGCAATAATAAAGGAAGGAGAACGTGACGTAAAAAAAATAGAAATTACCGACAGTACTACCGTGTTTTCTTTTATTCTGGGATATCAGCCTGATAAAATCATTTTTGATCCGGAACATAAAATATTCAGGTGGTGCCCTGAAATGGTCAATTAACTTATCCATTAACAATAACTAAAATGAGAACAAAAAAATCAATCATCGTACTGCTTTTGGCAGTTTTAGTATTCCCAGGCTATTTATTCGCAAATAGGAACACAATTCCGAAACCGGAGTCGATAGTTAACCGTTATATTAAAGTTGCAGGT
This sequence comes from Bacteroidia bacterium, assembly GCA_026391235.1. Next base: position 7,442 of record JAPLDV010000444.1, read on the forward strand.
GGTAAGAAGGCTTTCGAAGCCATTCAAAACCGGATTGGCCATTCAACGATGTGTGTCCCGATTGCCAACCTGACAGCGGAAATTGAAACAGTTTTGGCCAAACCGAACAGGTATTTGATAAGTGGCAATATGAGCATGGTTGGCAAATTCGAACGCGGCTCGAACGGAGAAGTGGTTTGGGAATCCTTTCCCGGTCGTGGTACACGGGTTATAGAATCCGGGGAACGATTAAGACTGTTGAATCTGTATAACCTTGACCGGTTAGGCAATCTGGTAAACCTGTACCAGAGGTTTGAATTCAGGGGCCTTGATACAATAAATGGTCAGACAGTATATAAAGTGGTCATGATTACTGAATCCGGGCAATCTTACCTATACTATTTCAACAAGAAGACCGGTCTGATTGATCAGATTGATTCCGATATGGAAACTCTGGCCGGGAAGGGTGTTCAACAGATTTTTTATTCCGATTACAGGAAGGTGAACAGGGTGCTGATCCCCCATGCACAGCGGATCGTTGAGCCCAGTTCTGAATCTACACTGACATTCACCTCGTTTGAGCATAATGTAAAAACCGATGAAGGTATTTTTACTTTTCCCAAACAGTTGAAATAGGTTCAGCTCATATCGTTAGTTTTTTAAGCAGCGGGCAGAAAATCCAATGCTCTTTGGGTAACTTTGGGAGACTTAGTTACTGATTTGGTCCACTTTCATAGTTCCCTTAGGCCTTTTTACTGGTTGGTTAGTCGTTCAATAAACGAGGCCACATCTTGCTTTTTCCCTCGTCTTGCTGCATAATTGAGCATCCGGGTTTCATTAACCGAATATTTTTCCAGGACGCTGCTAAAAATGAATTCCAGTTCACCACCCTGAAAAAGTGTGAACAGCTTTGTATCCGCATACAGATCAACCAGGATTTTTTCAATGAGGGGCACTGTGTAAGTACCTGTTTTCTGAACAGGTGATTTGGAAATCAATGGACGGACCACGACCGTATCGGAGTTCGGGCTGATGTAGTTATCCAGCTGATCAGGATCAGGCCTCAAAAGGATGTTTCGCATCTTGGTATTCAACAAGTGATTGAACACGAATTCCTCACTGCCTTTTTCGACTTCAAGAATACTGAATGACCTGCCGGGTTGGTGAAGCATGAACTCGTGGATCCATTTGGTTGACCAGATGCAAGCCTTAATGCCCGGAAACTCTTTCGTAACCCGTCCGAATATTTCCTTTTGCCGGTTTTCCAGGACCGGTAAAAATGGTGGTAAAATGACCAGGGAAAACCAGGTTTTGTCAATTGCACGAATGATTCCGTTTTCTTTCAGATTATATATGCGCCAGCGGATGGTGGTTTCTTTTACCTCCGGATCCAGTTCCCGAAAGAACTCATAGAGTTGAGCTCTTGTAAATGCAGTAGTGTCGCTGAATTTTATTCTTAATTGGTTTACGACCAGAATGTTTACCAAAGCATTGATATTAAAATCGAAACAAAGATAAGACAAAATCAAACAAAAGACAATAAAATGTAAAAATTGTCAAATGTTTGAAAATGTCACTCGTCTTTATCATCCCTGGCTTCCCAACCAGTACTCCCCCAGCGGAAAATAGGTGAGTCCTTCCGGTGCCAGTCGCGATTCAATTAGCTTCTTGTGTCCTCGAGCATTTGGCTCAATTCAGGAGTTGGGATGGAGTTTTGTCCAAAATTTGTTAATTTTGATTGTCCCAGCAAACTTAATATCGGCTTCCATGAAAAGGGATATCTGTGTCATAGCTTTTTTATGCGGGTTTTCAGCTTTTTCCTTCGCTCAGGTTAAACCGTTACTACCTGATTCCATTATCGGTTATGTGCCCAATTATTTTACCGTCAGACTCCCTTTTTATAAGGGTTCAAAAAATGGAGATGTCAATTATTCCAGCTGGGGTATAAGAATGAATATTGAAAAATGGATTGATGGTTCTTATGCA
>JAPLDV010000593.1 GCA_026391235.1 Bacteroidia bacterium
CATAGCCCGCTATAACTTCAGAATATCCTTTTCAGCAGCCTTACCGCTGATTCCACCAGTTTCTCTCCGGCTCCGATATCGTAGGAAGATGTTCCCGGAGTGGTTTCATATCCTGTAATCATTGGGGTAAACCCTTTAGGCCCTTGTGTATAGGAAACGGCTGTCGGGAAATAATTCCGGTCGTCATTGGAAAGCCCCATCACAATGGTATTCCGGAAAGGTGAACGGGCCTTGATATCCATGCCGAATTCGCAAAATGGTTCACCCGGTAATCCTGCAAAAGCAACATCGCCGATTCGCACTACCATGACCTCCAGGCTGTCGACCTGATTCTGGCTTTCATACATTTTGATCCATTCAACGGCATATTCGGCATCGGGAATGCCATCGGCCTGCAAAGGAGGTATGCCTTCCTTCTCCACTTTTTTCATCACCCCTTTTGCCCAGGCCAGCTGCTCAGCGGTTATGGTCATTCTTTTAAGGGGAACCATTTCTTTGGAAACCGAAACGATATTGCCCGATACCACCTGCTCGTTTCTGATGGCTTCCATGGCACTCACTCCCAGGATATATCCAATCCGCTGGCATTCCTGGTAAGTATCGGGGAATCCAACCCGGTAATCCACCTGCGTTACATTTCCACAGGGTGCGTTGAAGAACATCGGAATATAATCCTTGCCCTTGACCTTTCGCAGCGATTCAGCCAGATACCCGGGATAATCAGCGGAATAGAGCCAGTTATTACCCGTCAGGGTAGTGGCATGACAACCGAAGTTGACGATTACCCCTGTGGCCACGCCCTCCTGCTTAACCGACAGTGTTATCACTTCTGGATCAATCGGTCCCCAGGGTTCAATTACAAAACCAGGTTCAAATTTCTCCCAGCACATGTGAGTAGTTCCATCAATGCATCTCAGCCTGCGATTGTGGGAAATTCGGTCTTCCCTTGCCCTCCCGGCAGCGAGAATCGTCGGTTTGAGTCGTTGATTGGCCAATACAGCCGCCTGGGCTGCTTTCGCCAGGTATTCCTTTGCGTGGGGCGCATCCGGATTGGATACGGGTCCGCTGTGCGTATGGGTTGGCGTAATAAGTATGTTCTCAGCCCTGATATCCGTTTTTGAGGCAATACAGGCTCTCATAAATTCGACCGGCTCCTTCTTGATGGAACAGATGTCAACCGAAACTATTGCAGCCTTGACTCCGTTAGTTCCAACAGCCACTATAGCACGGGCATAAAGCGAATCATGAACACCCCTTGAAGCATAATCATTGCCCCGGTAATTGCCTTCCAGTGCCATGCCTGCTTCCGGGGTATAATTAACCTCTGCAATACCAACCATCAGTGGTGATTTATCATTTGGACCGGTCGAAGGTGAACAGGAAGGCAAAAATACTTGTGCAATCACAAAGCTAAAACCTAATAAATTGAATATGATCTTTTGCATATCGGTAGAATTATGGAACCATCCGATTCAAAAGTAATGGATCAGATTTCAATAAAGTAGTACTTTTCATTGAAATTATGGTAATAACATATTGATTTCATCGGTATTCCTGCTCCTAAGTATTATATTTGTACAATTCCAAACAAAAATACGACTGATATGAAGCTGGAAAACATACGGTTGTTGCAAGAACCTGGCAAGTCGTTCATTGTTTACCATGAAACTAATCCATTTTCGCCGTGGCACCACCATCCTGAATTTGAACTCGTGCTGATCACAAAAGGCAAAGGGAAAAGAATGGTTGGTGACCACATCGACCGGTTTGATGAAAATGATCTCGTACTGGTCGGTTCCTTTCTTCCGCATGAATGGCTTTGCGATCGGGAATTTTTCGACCATCCTGAGGGATTTCAGGGAGAAGGAATTGTATATCAGTTCCTTCAGGATTTTCTTGGCACCCATTTTTTTGAAGTTCCGGAGAATAAAAACCTAAGGCGTCTTCTTGATGAATCTTCCCGCGGACTGAAATTCCATGGAAAGACTAAAGCCAGGATCATCTCTTTGATGCTAAGCAACTACAAATTAGATGGTACGAACAGATTATACTCTCTGTTCTCCATATTCAAAATTTTAAATCGGACCCGTGAATATACCTTGTTGTCGAGTCCGGGATTTATGGAACCATTTCATTTAGAGGGAAATGAACAGATGCAAAAGGCTTTGGAATATCTTCTTCAGAATTTCCACAGAGGGGTATCAATGAAAGAAATGATTCGGGTGACCAATATGTCCAATACAGCCTTTAGCATGGCGTTTAAGAAAAGCTACCGGATGACTTTCAAGGAGTATTTGCTGAATATCAGGATTGGGTATGCCTGTAAATTACTGACCGATGCATCCCTTAATATTTCCCAGATTGCATATAACTGTGGATTTGAAAACATCTCTAATTTCAACCGGCAATTCAAAAAGCTGAAAGGGACTACCCCTTCACAATTTCTGCATCAGGCCAATTCCGACCAATCCAATTCAGGAATATCCGTTTAAAAACATCACAATTGCGGGCAAAAGTACTACTGATCCTGTTGGTGTCAATGTAATTTTATTGGCAAAATAAAACCAGACCATGGAAAAACAGATGAATCGCAGGGCATTCCTTGGAACAACCGGAACATTCACGGCAGGAGCCCTTTTGGCCAAGGGACTTCCAACATTGGGAAATTCAGCAACAACTGAAAAAAAACGGCTCGCTATCGTAGGAACCGGAATCCGGGGTATTGGTTTTTGGGGGAAGCCGGTACAGGATGAGTATAATGATATCATTGAATTTGTCGGATTTTGCGATATTAATCCCGGGCGGGTTGAACTGGCCAGAAAAACCATTGGTGTTAATTGCCCGTCCTTTACCAATTTCGATGAGATGCTTGAGAAAACCAGGCCAGATATGGTGATTGTAACAACGATAGATGCAACTCATAATATTTTCATAGTAAAGGCGCTGGAATTTGGGTGCGATGTCCTCACCGAAAAGCCCATGACAACCGATGAAGTAAAATGCCAGGCGATTCTCGATGCTGAACGGAAATCAGGCAAAAAACTCATCGTGGGTTTCAATTACCGCCACGGGACACATTTTACTGCCATCAAGGAAATTCTCGCAAAGGAGCGTGTTGGGAAAATCACATCGGTAGATTTTCACTGGTATCTGAACACCTATCACGGAGCTGATTATTTTCGCCGCTGGCATGGGCAGCTTTCCAAAAGCGGTTCCTTGCTTGTGCATAAAGCCACCCATCATTTCGACCTGCTCAACTGGTGGATCGACAGCGATCCCGTTGAAGTATATGCTTATGGTGCGTTGGAACACTACGGAAAGAATCACCCTTTCAGGGGAGCAAACTGCCGGCTTTGCGCTTACACCAGGAGCTGCAAGTTCTTCTTTGACATCACCAGGGATAAGAATATGATGGAGTTATACGTAGCCAATGAAAAGTATGACGGTTACATCCGGGATAATTGTTTATGGCGTGATAATATTGATATTTTCGACAAGATGGCCGTTCAGATCAAGTATGCCAACAATGTCCAGGTTAGTTACTCTCTGACGACTTATTCCCCTTTTGAAGGACTGACAATTGCCTTTAATGGTATGAACGGAAGGATCGACTCCTGGCAGGATTTGCCATGGCGCACTCAGGAAATTGCCGATCAGGCCCAAAAGCATGCCCGGGAAATGAGCCAGTCGAAGAACGAAGTTTCCAACGAATTCAATGAGATCATGGTCAGCGATAATTTCGGTGAAACCGAAAGGATAAAGGTACCCTTGGTGGTTGCCGGTCATGGCGGCGGAGATTCGAGATTGCAGGACCGGATCTTCCGGGATCCCGGGGCACCTGATCCACTCCGGCACATGGCCGGGAGCCGCGATGGTGCAATGTCTGCCTTATTGGGAATCGCAGCCCGGAAATCCATTCTTGAAGGCCCGGTAATTCGGATTGAAGAGCTTACCGATCTCAAACCGCATCCTACAAGGGGGCTATAAAAATTAATTTATTATTCAGTAGCCTATTAGAATGGTTAGCGTATGAAATTAAAACTCATCCCAATCCTGATAATTGTCTGTTGCCTTGCCACTTGTGAAAGTGGACCCGTGAAAACGAAGTCAATCGCTGAGGATATTCCCCCGCTCGACAGATCGCTGACCCAAAAGCCCCCTATGGGCTGGAACTCCTGGGACTGCCTGGGATGGGGAGCCACCGAGGCGGAGGTAAAGGCTTCAGCCGACTATATGGCCAAAAACCTGAAAGGCCTGGGTTACGAATATATTGTCATCGACATGCTCTGGTACGGTGACTCAGCAGCATCTGATTTCGAGGCTTTGTTCATGAAACCATTCCCGTCAGGCCAAATTATTCCATCGATCAGTTCGGACGCCTGCTCACGATCCGGTAAAGTTTCCATCGTCAGTCAATGGAAAAGGATTCAAACCACTTGCCGATTACATCCACGGCCTTGGTTTGAAATTCGGTGTCCACCTGCTGCGGGGCATTCCATGGCAGGCAGTTGAGCAAAACATGACCATCAAAGGAACTTCAGTTGCAGCCTCTACGATTGCACAGCCTGACAAAGGCTGTGAGTGGTATGACGGGTTTTATGGGATCGACATGACGAAGCCCGGTGCACAGGAATACTACAATTCCGTTTTTAAATTGCTTGCTGAATGGGGTGTTGATTTTGTTAAGGCCGATGACATGAATGATCCGGATATCGAGGGCATGAGCAGGGCCATGCGTTTATCCGGCCGACTGATGATATTGAGCGTGGTGCCCAATGGTGACAACTGGGAATTAATAAGGGAAAATACACATATGGCCCGAACCGGTTCCGATTTCTGGGATGTCTGGCAGATGGTCAAGGTGGGTTTTCCTGATGCAGCAAGGGCGGTACGGGAAGCAGGACCCGGATTCTGGCCCGACCTGGACATGCTTCCGATTAGCAAGCTCGGACTGAAAATTTCTTATAAGGGTCCGGATCCGAGAATTTCGAATTTTACCTTTGACGAGTTGCACAGCTTACTGTCACTATGGTACATATCCCGCATGCCGTTAATGATCGGAGGTTATCTTCCGGAAACCGATCCTGCAACACTGGAACTGCTCACCAACCAGGAAGCACTGGCAGTTAACCGGACGGGGATCAATCCCCGGCAGATTAAATTCAAAAATGCCATCATTATCTGGGCGGCAGATATTCCTGATTCATCTCAAAAGTATCTTGCTTTCTTCAACCAATGGGAATCCAAAGTGCCTGTGAACATCAAAGTCAGGTTTGACCAACTGGGTTTGAACTCCGGTGTTGAATACCACGTCCTTGATTTGTGGGCCAAAAAATATCTGGGCAGTTTTAGTGATGAGTTTTCATCCGCTATCCCTGCACATGGAGCCGGATTGTATAAGATATCGGAAAAGTTGGACAAGTAAGAAACCTGGCTCTTATCAATCAAATGGCTTCAGATACAGATATGCCGATTTCCATGGATCTTTTTTGGTATAAGTTGATAGTCTGACGATCCAAGAATCAGAGGAATCTTAGCTTTCCCTGGAAATGAAAGTCGTTTTAATGGGATACCTGCTTATATTTTCCTTATATCCTGCGAGTTGAACATTTTAGCTAACCGATCCAACATTTTCAGATCCTCCTCGAGGTGGTTCGACAATTCTCCCCTTGTCTCCACGAAGTGGGTGTGATGTGTGGGTGTGAATTGTGAGTGTGGAGTGCAGTGGATGAAAATTTAAGACCAGGCCTTTGAAAGAAGGGCTGGTTTTTTCGTTTGCCAGGATTTTACCAAGGTTCCGGCAGTTAAACGGTTTATCAGTTCAATTTTTATTATTTTGTAAAATGGAACCGGATAAGACTAATACGGAGTGATACTTTCAAGCTGATTATGATTTGGAGGTTGCCGAGGATATTTTCAAGTCGGGACGATATGTTTATTGTATTTTTATGGGCCACCTCAGTCTGGAAAAGGGTTTGAAGGGACTATTCAATAAAAGAACCGGCGAGTACCCACCAAAATCCCACAGCCTCATTTACTTTGTAGAAAGGATCGGGCTGGTTTTAGCCGAAAGCGATCAGGAATTTTTATTTGCCCTGAACAAAATTTCAGTTCCCACACGTTACCCGGAGAACCTAAAGGATTTGATCAAGGAATTTAACCAGGTCGATACGGAAAATATTCTCAATACATCAAGAAAGACATTACAATGGATCAAGCAGCAGTAAATACAATCATCATGTTTCTTGAATCCTGTCTGAAAGAGGAAGGTCCACCATTTGGAAGTGTTCTCGATGGATCTTTTTGCAGTAACTGGCAGAGAGCTCAATATGCCGACTTCTGATATTACCTTATTCATTTTTCACGCAACGGACTGATAATCCTACCCTCCAATAATTGTTTTCACGACCATCTCCATCAAAATCATTACCAAGGTACCGGACATAAGCGGTTGGTTCATAGTTTGTGTATGTTGACCAAAAGTAGGCCTTGGTGTGAAGTTTGTTAAAGCCCCCATTGATAGCGCGAGTGCCACCTGGAAGGGCATTGAAGCCACTGGAATTGTTGGCCCCGGTGTTGGGACTATCCCAGTGGATTGTTCCAGCTTCTTTCATCTGACCTCCCACGGCACCAGTTAATCGCCAACCTGAAAAATGGTCTGATTCGCTCATCCCCAGATTCATTTCCAAAATCCACCATTCCTCATCACTTGGCAAATGCCATCCTGGTGGGCAAGCAGTTTTGGCTGATTGCCAATTATATAACACCCCGTACAGAGTATAGTTTTCTGTGGTTTTGGCAGCCGAAACATCGCTTCCTTCATATCCATATACATAATAATAAGGAGAGGTATCCGATCCAGATGATGATTGGCTTACCGATGGAAGGTAGGCAAGATTCTCCGTCATCCAGATTTGGGTACCAATGCTTTTGTATCGGTAGGTACGTCCATCATAATCGAAGGTTCCGCCACCATCGCCACGGTATGTTTTAAAGCCTACCTGATTCCCATAAGAGGTACCAACGCTATTTGTGGCATAGGCACGGACGTAATACACCGTATTGTCTGATAATCCATAAAGGCTGCTGGTGAAACTGCCAGTTCCGGTACCATCGCTTGTATGAGCGTTGTTTTTCGTCGGATTCTGACTGGTCGACCAGCAGATGCCCTTTCCCGTAACCGAAGCATTTCCATCCGCTGTGACATTCCCGCCACCTGTAGCGGAAGATGGGGATATTTCGATAACGGAAACTGTATTGACTGTGGGAAAGCTAGCAGTTTCCGTGGTATTTTTTAAACAGCGAACCGAGAAACCAAGCATCTTTTCTCTATTGTAGCGGTCTACGCCAACGGAATTGTGTGTAAGGGTGCGGCCCCAGGCACCAGACACATCAGCCGACCAGAAGCTGGCATAGTTACCAAGCATTGTGAAGGATCCCTGGTAGAAAGGGCTTCCGAGGTAGTATCGGTAGCCTCCCGGTAAGGCATTGAAACCACTTAAGTTGCTAGCCCCTGTATTAAAACCTAGCCAATGGCTGGTCCCATTCTCTTTTAGCTGGCTACCTACAGCACCTGATTTCCGATCGCTGGTTAAGTTTACATCATTATCACTCATTCCCAGATACTTCTCCATAATTTTCCAATCTAAATCGGTCGGCAAATGCCAATCCGGCGGACAGGCGGTTTTGGCAGATTCCCAGGTGTAAAGCACCCCATAAGTTGCATAATTTATTGTTGCTTTAGCGGCATTAACATCCTTTCCTTCATAACCATAAACATAATAAAAGGAACCGTTTCCCAGACCTTCAGAGGACGGACTCACAGAAGGAAGATAAGCGAGGTTCTCCGCCATCCAGGTTTGAGTACCAATTTTAACGGAGGAATAATTCTTCCCGTCCGTTTCCGTGCAAGCAGTAAATTCAATCAAACAATTCTTAGAAGCAGTAGGTGGATCAGTAAAAACATCAGTACTTATCGCAGTAAATGGACCACTTTTACATTTGTAATAAATTACATCCCCATACTTATATCCTAATGAGTAGCCTGATTGAGAACTTTTAAGTCCTGATTGGTTGGGACAATTGCTGACGCCTGATACCCAACCATCATATTGAATCCGGGATTTTGATTCAGTTCCATAGTTACAGATAGCCTTGTAACTTTCGGTACCTTGGTCAGTTGTTATGCTTACCAAATAAATGCCTGAATGGGATAAAGAAATTTCAAACTTGTTCTCCCCGGGTTGTAAAAAGGCTTTTGTCTCCGAAACAACCTGACCCATCATATTATGAACCTTCAGATAGACGTTTTGAGGATTCTCAGCAATTGTGGTGAATGTTGTCTTTCCAGAAAACGGATTTGGAAACACAATTCCATTTTTGGTTAACTCTGAAATGACAGGGATTCCGGTATTTAAAGTAAGTAGCAATGTTTCATTACCAGGTAACGTAACACTCTGGTTGGTACTAAGATTGGTGGCTATTATGCTGTCGATCTGAGTGGCTGCCCCTGTTCCGGTAAAGGTGACACTGATATTCTGTCCCCAGCAAATCAACGAATAGAATACCAACACCATCAAGAGTTTTGTTCTTTTCATCGGTTTAAGCTTGTGTAATAAAGTATTGTCAAGTACAAATGTACAACCCAATTAAACATTAAATCCATTTTTTTTTGAGGCTAACCAGCATTCATATTTCAAAAACTTGGGAAAGCTTATGAACATATTAAATTAGGTTGACAACCGGATTATTCATCAACATCCCATCCAAGTCTGGTTCCGAAATTCTAACAAGGAACCATACATCTGGTGCTGCAACTGGGTTTCAGTTGCTTGACAATGTAGGTTTTTTCATTATGTTTTATTACCACGATATGAGTTATGGATGAAGTTGGGTTCATGCAAAATGAATGGGAGTCAATCCCGGTAAAACGCCAAGCAAGTGAGAGGCATTCTGCAGATTCCTGCAAGTTTCATTTCCCCGGTTTATTGCTGATTAACGTAAAGATGGCATTTTCCTGAGTCATTTTGTTTGAGCCTGCAATTGTTTTATTATTAATGTATTTTTGAAATCGAGAAAACCTCCGGGAATGAAAAGTCAACTTATTTCATCAAACTATCCTGACTTCGGTAAGAAGAAACCAACTATACG
>JAPLDV010000135.1 GCA_026391235.1 Bacteroidia bacterium
TTTGATCAGCCATTCGTATTTCTGACGTTTGCCGGATCCATCCAGAGCCTGGAAGAAGTTGGTTTTACTGTTTCCTGAGATAATCCGTTCGGGTTTGACCTCCAGCTGAACCATGGTAGGCTTGACAGATCTTGCCTGCACGCCCATCCGCATGGCTGTTGGCAGGAATCCTTCATTGGAAACTTCGGCTTTTATTCTGAACAAACCGCCTCCTTCGTTGATAGCCTCTGTTTTAGCCACTTTGATTTCAGCAAACAGGGTTGAAAGATAGAGTGCGAATTTGGCATGGCTGACACCCAGATCAGCAATTTTTTCTACCGGAGGATTGGATATTTCGGTTGGAGTAAAACCACCCACCTCCACTTCTCCGAATTCAGGGTGCTTGGTGGTTTGCCATTTTACAAAACCGTTGACATTGGCTGTCGTCAGGTATTTCAGATACTGGGCATCGATACCGGGCACCTGTGAAGCAGCTTCCTGCTGTCCGCCAGCCTGTGAGCTGCCTCCGCCCATTGATCGTCCGCCGCCACCTGCACCGGCAAAATTTCCACCTGCAACTGCTGCTGCGCCTGCATCTGCTCCTCCCTGCCTCTGACCCATACCGCCTCTGCCTCCGCGCCTGCTGCTATCTGCAGGCAGGATCAAACCCCAACCCGGGGTGGAGAATGACGGTAGGCCCAGCTGGAAATAGGAATATTGGAAAAAGGCACCTTCGGGATTCCGTAGAGCCGGTTGGGTTTTAATACCGGTTAGTTCCTTATATTTTTCGCTGGCCTTGTTGAAATATTCCAGGTCAGAAGTAGTCACAGTTGTCGCTGCGGTTTGGGCCGGGCGCTGAGATCGGGCTGATGTTTCCTGCTGTGTTGTTGCCGATCCCCCTCTACCTCCGGGCATATCTCCCATCATGAACCGGCCTCCGCGGCCTCCACGGCCTCCGCCGGTAACCATCCCCACGCGGGAGGCTTCTGCTATTGAGGCCTGCGCAAACTGGATCAGGTCGAGAGGACGATCAGAGCTGAGCTGACCACGGGAGGTAGGCGGTACAATAAGGTTATCGCTTTCGCCGAAAGTCAATACCATAGCAACATTCTTATGAGCCAGCATCCATTCGACCATCGCACGGGTCTCACTTTCACTGACCATGTACTTGCCGGCATTTTCTTTGAAATAAGGATATGCATGCATGAAATTCCGGTTCAAATCGGTTCCGCCTGCAGGATCTTCATTGATAAATCCATCTTTATCATTATCAATGCCTTCAAAATAAATCGAGTATTCACCCCTTTGACCCTTTGCGGGATCTGCTTTTTTCATCAACATCGGTTCATCGGGATCGATGCAGTAAAGTCCGTTAACATCTTTTACACGCATAACCGTGATCTGGCCATCGTTATTCAGATCATCCGGACCATCTTCATCGAGCCTGCCATCGTTGTCACCGTCAAAAGTGGTGGAATTCGTTTTGCGGCCGGTTTTAACCTTGGCAAACATTGTCTCAGCACCATCGGGATTCAACCGCGGCATAATATAAAATACGTGGTTGTCGATGCTGGTTTTGACAGACTCATCTGTGGCATAGCCGTTCAAAAGATAGCGTGCAATTTCCAGCGACAAACTGCTTCCGATAAGATGATCACCCTCGAAATTGGCGGCGATCAGAAGTCCCGGACGCTCTGCAACAGGTACATTGCCTGCCTTGGCAATGGTCAGCACCCAGATGTCGCGCCCTTCGGCCGATTTGCCGATCGACTCAACCTTGGCGAAATCCTTGTGTGAATCAACAAGGGCTTTAACCGCCTTGGTCAGTTCTTCATACGTAAGGTAGCTTCCGGCGGTTTGGGAATAGCCGGCATTCAAAAGGCAGAATAGTCCTGTTAGCAATAGTAATATGCTGCTAATCAATTTTCTGCGAATCATAGGAATGTTTCGGAAAATCACAATGTCCTCCTTTTTTAATATTAATGTTGCCATTTGCATTGCGAAAAATACAATTTAAGGGAGTAACGGCGGAAGAAAGCCAGGCTAATTAACATCTTTTAACAGTGCTCAGAGTCGCCAACTTTTCCTTAATTTGGCAAGCATACTTTTCTGGATCATCTCTATGAAAAACAGGATCTTTCTTGCCATTGCTTTGTTCGGGTTTATTTCAAGCTGCAATCAAAGCACTTATATTGATGGAATTTACCGATACTATTGGGGAGAAAAAGAGGGATATAAGGTTTGGTTCGTCGACGGTAACCGGGTGAGATTGAAATTGTACCGGGAATTTCTTTATGGCGGTAACGAGCAGCGTTACCTCTTCAACCCCAAAGGCGAGATTTGGATTGACAACGCAGTCTCCTGCGAAGAGTTCGAAATGACATTGGCTCACGAACTTAATGAACGACACCTGATGGCGAAATTCGGCTGGACATACGTGGTTGCTCATGATTCCTCCCTCGCAGTTGAATTGATCATGCGGCACAAGTTCGAGCAAATTTGCAGGGCCTATGAAGAATCACTTCCCAAAATGCCGGTGCTGGATTATGAAAACATAAAAGAAATAAAAGACATTCCCGACAGTATTCAGCTCAAGAATATATATCGCGTTCCGATGGGTGAGCGCAACGGCATCAAGGTTTGGATCGTCGACGGTTACCTGGTCAGAAAAACATTTTACCCCGATTTCGGTTTCAGCGGTAATGACCTTTCTTATCATTTTATTCCACCGAAAGAAATCTGGATTGACGGACAGATTTCAGGCGAGGAAACAGAATACTCCATAGCGACGGAATTGATGGAGCGCGATTTGATGTCGAAAGGAATTAGCTATAGCGATGCTTATGAAACTGCTATAGCGGATGACCGGGTGAAGCGGGAAAAAATGGATGAATTGATCCGGCAGCATCCACCTGTCGCCATTCCCGATTCAACCTCGCGGGATGCAGGGGTCATCGATCCGGCTGAACGGAATTGAATTATCCTGACAAAACCTCGACAACTTCTTCCTTCATTCGTGTATTCAGATCCTTTACGGAAGTCAGGCTTTCCATCAATCCGGGAAGATATTCAGTGGATGCGATAAACGTCCAGAGGTAAGAAACTATGGCATAGATTTTTCCGGTAGTGAATTTATCAACATCCACGCAAATAAAAAGGACAACTATGAATATGATCATGAGCAGTACTTTCACTATGCCATAATCAAACGAACTCCATTTTGCAATTTTTGACTGGGGAAGAACCATACTGTGATAATATTCATTTATCCTCGAAGTATCTTCACCTTCAAGTACTTCGTTCATTTCTTCGCGCGTATCGTGAATGGTTTTCTGGAGTTTGGATACATGTTTACGGTAAACATTATTGATCAGGACAATCGGAAAAATGACCAGGACACTGATACCGGCAATGCGCCAGTCGTAGAAAAACAAGGCAATAATTCCACCGATACTGGCCGACAGCTGCCATAAAACTTCGGGGATACGATCTTTTAAAAAGACTATATATTCTTTCGCCAGCTCAGCCCGGGCAAGCATTTTGGTGATCGGATGATTATTCTTTTTCGACTTCAAAATGACTTCGGTTGCCACATCGGCGTAAATCCGGGCATACACCTTGCCGCTCAATAACCGGCTCAGGGTTCCGCCGACAACATTAAAGAGATAAATAATGATCCAGATAAACAGCGGCAACATATAATTTACATGCTCATCTTTATAAAAATCATCGATCAGGGCATCGAGCAACTTGCCGAAAAAAGTGGGTTCAATGATCCAGGCCACATTTTCCAGTAAAGTAAACAGCAGGACTGCTGTAACTGCTCCTTTGTTGTTTCTGACTATTTGTGCTAACATTATTTATGTTGTCGTAGAGACGCATAATTGCGTCTGAAAGAGACGCATATTTGCCTCTGAGAGAGACGCAATTATGCGTCTCTACTGGCTGTCCCTGATCGCCTTAAACATCGCTTCTACATTCTCTACCGGAACATTTCCCTGGATGTTGTGGATGGTATTAAACACGAATCCGCCGCCCGGATTGAAAATATCGATCCTTTCCCTGACTTCGCGATAAACCTCCGCGGGTGTGCCGTAGGGTAGAGTTTTCTGGGTATCTACGCCGCCACCCCAGAACACGATATCTTTCCCAAACTCACTTTTCAGTTCCCGGGCATCCATGCCTGTGGCTGATACCTGTACCGGATTCAGGATATCAAACCCGGATTCGATAAAATCCGGGATGAGATCTCTTACGGCGCCGCAGGAGTGAATGAAGGTTTTCCACTT
>JAPLDV010000668.1 GCA_026391235.1 Bacteroidia bacterium
TAACCCGTTTCATCGTTCAGGGTTGGTCATCCATATAAAAAAAAGTCCCCGGACCATATGCCTGGGGACTTTTAATAATATTTAAGGCTGACAGCTTTTGAAAAGCTGTCAGCCTTAATATTTTTCTCTTACATCATTCCACCCATGCCGCCCATGCCGCCCATGCCCGGAGCACTGCCGCCATGGTCTTTTTCTTCAGCGACATCAGCAATCAGAGTTTCGGTCATAAGGATCATCCCGGCTATTGAAGCAGCGTTTTCCAATGCTACGCGGGCAACTTTTGTCGGGTCGATAACACCGGTTTCGTAGAGGTTTTCATACTTTTCAGTACGGGCATTAAAGCCATAATCGCCTTTCCCTCTTTTTACTTCCTGCACGATTACAGAGCCTTCAACTCCGGCATTGGCCACAATCTGGCGCAGAGGTTCTTCGAGAGCGCGGCGAACGATGGCAATACCGGTAGTCTGGTCTTCATTATCGCCTTTCATTCCATCAAGAGATTTAATTGCACGGATATAGGCTACTCCGCCGCCAGGAATAATTCCTTCTTCCACTGCGGCACGTGTAGCACTCAAGGCATCATCAACCCGGGCTTTTTTCTCTTTCATTTCAATTTCCGAAGGGGCTCCGATGTACAGGACTGCGACTCCGCCAGCTAATTTAGCGAGACGTTCCTGCAGCTTTTCACGATCGTAATCGGAAGTAGTTGTTTCGATCTGTGCCTTAATCTGATTAACACGGGCATGGATCATTTTCTTATCACCGTTACCATTTACGATAGTGGTATTTTCCTTGTCGATAGTTACCTTTTCAGCAATGCCCAACATTTCGAGGGTAGTGGTTTCGAGTTTCATACCGGTTTCTTCAGAAACGACGGCACCTCCGGTGAGAATAGCCAAATCCTGCAGCATTTCCTTCCGGCGGTCTCCAAATCCTGGAGCTTTAACTGCAGCGATTTTCAGGCTGCCACGCAGCTTGTTAACAACGAGTGTTGCAAGCGCTTCGCCTTCAACATCTTCTGCAATAATTAACAATGGACGGCCGGTCTGTACGCTTGCCTCCAGAAGTGGAAGCAGATCCTTCATCGATGATACTTTTTTGTCATAAATCAGGATATAAGGATTTTCAAGAACAGCTTCCATTTTCTCGGTGTCAGTCACGAAATAGGCTGAAAGATAACCACGGTCGAACTGCATACCTTCAACAATCTCACCGGTTGTATCGGTACCTTTGGCTTCTTCCACTGTGATCACTCCTTCTTTATTCACCTTGCTCATGGCATCGGCTATCAGCTTGCCGATCTCTGAGTCATTGTTGGCGGATATCGTAGCCACCTGCTCGATTTTTTTAAAGTCATCGCCGATAGTTTTAGATTGAGCGTTTAAACTATCAACAACTTTTGCTACAGCTTTATCAATTCCGCGCTTCAGGTCCATTGGATTGGCACCAGCGGTTACGTTTTTCAAACCAACGGTAACGATCGACTGGGTGAGCACGGTAGCGGTAGTTGTACCATCACCGGCATCATCGGAAGTTTTTGAAGCCACTTCCTTTACCATCTGTGCACCGATATTTTCAAACCTGTTGGCCAGTTCGATTTCCTTGGCTACCGTAACACCATCCTTGGTTACCTGCGGGGAACCAAACTTCTTTTCAATAACCACATTACGGCCTTTCGGGCCCAGGGTTACCTTTACAGCATTTGCCATTACGTCTACACCCCTTTTGAGCAATTCACGGGCTTCGCTATCATACTTAATTTCCTTTGCCATTTCTATTTCGATTTAAATGATTTCTGAATTATTCGATGACTGCAAGGATATCAGACTGTTTCATGATCAGGTAGGTTTTATCTTCCACCTTGATTTCAGTACCGGAGTATTTGCCATACAGGACAATATTTCCGACTTTGACTTCCATTTGAACATCTTTTGTTCCAGGACCAGCTGCCAATACTTTACCCTTCTGAGGCTTCTCCTGTGCCGAGTCGGGGATAATAATGCCAGAGGCAGTTTTCACTTCGGCTTCCTGAGGTTCCACAAGAACCCTTTCTCCTAGTGGTTTTACATTAACTGTTGCCATAATTGACTATTTTGATTATTGATAAAATTTTACTGATAAGCGAAGTCACATCATATTACATGCCATCTGCGGGAGACTGACAGGCTGACATGAAATAAATACAGGGGTTTTGCCCCAGCCCAATGCTTCAGTCTGTTGTAATAAGTTATTTTTTTGTTGTGTCAGTGCCGCCACCAGCTGCTTGCCCCGCAGGTACTCCGGTTGGGATTTGCGGAATTTCACTGGGATCTACGGCATTCTGGATCTGTTCTTGAATAGCTGACTGACCCCCTGTTGAACCTCCGCGGGGAATAGTCAAACTGGCTGCAATCGACAGAACAAGAAGAGCTATCGCCAGTGTCCAGGTTGCTTTTTCCAGAAAATCATTGGTCCTCCGAACACCCATGATCTGGGTTGATGCTGAAAAATTCGCGGCCAATCCACCACCTTTTGAGTTCTGCACCAATACAATCAGACCAAGCAGAACACAAACGATCAGGATCAGAATAGAAAGAAAGATATACATACTCTATTGATTTATTGATTCTTAATAAGTTCCCTAACCATTTCAATTTGACTGGCAAAGTAAACACTTTTTTCAGGAATTTTCAAACTTAGTTTTTCATAGGCTTGAATTGCTTTAAGAAAGTATCCCTGCTGAGCGTAAATTTTTGCGAGAGTTTCCGTCAGGAATTCATCATCCTCCTTTAAACTGTTGAGGGATACATCCTGGTCGTTCACGGGCGCATGATCAGGCCGTAAAACTTTTGGTTGGCGATTTTCAATGAATTGGTCAATCAGGTCATCAGCAGGTGTTTTGCGTGCCTTGTTTTGAGGAGGCACATCAGGCAAACCGTCGTCAGAATAAGCGGGGAAATCGAAAAGAAGCAGATCAATATCTGCGATCGGAAGGAAATGCTCAATTTGGCTCGCCAAGCCCGACTTTTCATATTCCCTCATAGGGACTTGATGTACTTTGACAGCGGAGGTTTCCACTGGTTTTTGGGATTCAATCTCGTTCAGACCAACTTCTGATTCAGTATCCCCATTTTTGGAAATATTCAGCAATTCAAACAAAACTTTGCGGTCGCCTGCATAGGCCGAAGCAATTTTCAGCTGGTGATTAAACCTAATGTTTTCATCATTCTGAAGCCCCTTTAGATACAGCAGTTGTGCCGGCTGACAAAAGGGATATTCCCGAACGATTTCATCAAAAGCAACAATCGATACAGAATCGAGTTTTCCCGGATCTTCAAAAAAACCGATAAACTGTTCAGGCTTCATATTACCAGTTGACAACGGATTTGTTAAAAATATCCTCGATCAGTTTTTCCAGAATCAGGGGAACAAGGTCCCCCTCAACTGCATCCAATCCTTTATCACTGCTGTAGTCTTCGTATGCCATAAATTGCGCATCGAAGTTACTCTTGGGCTCCTTTTGGTTAACAAACTTCACCTTAATGGTGATGGTCAATCTGTTCAGAGAAGCCTTTTCGGTCTGGTCATTACCTGTTATCGCTATCGGCTTGGTATCATAACCTGTGATTTCCCCTTCAAAACTCAGGTCGCCATCGCCGCTTATCATATTAAGGCTGGTTTGGGAAATGAATTTATCTTTAAGCTTCTCCGTTAACTCCTGACTGAGAGTAGGGTTCACTATCGGTGCCCGGTTAGGGAAATAAGCTACCGAGATGGTCTTCATATCAGCAGTCAGCGCTGCGCCGGTAAAACCATAGTGCATCGTGAAACAGCCGGTCACGCTGCCGGTCAGAATCAGAACGGCTATCAGATAGAGCAGTTTTTTCATTCCTCGATCCCAAATTCTTTGATCTTCCTGTATAGTGTACGCTCACTGATCCCCAATTCCTGTGCGGCCAGTTTGCGTTTACCCTGATGTTTCCTTAACGACTTGTTAATCAACTCGATTTCTTTGTCCTGCAACAACAGGGATTCTTCAATGATCTCTTCGGTATCTTCAATCTGCGACTCATCAACCCGTTTACCATGCATTTGCGGTTGTGTAGTAACCTTGGTGTCAAATCTGACGTCCTGCTCGTGATACAGGCGATTGAGCATGCTCTGATCCTCGGGTTCGATACGCGGAGCTCCCTCTCTGCGTTCGGTAAGGTCGTTAACAAGTTTTTTCAGATCATTGACGTCTCTTTTCATGTCGAATAGAATTTGATAGAGAATTTCCCTTTCCGATCTGAACGATCGCTCGTCGTTATCGCGTGGCATCAGCACCGGCAGGCTTGAGCGGTTGTCGGCCGGAAGGTATAGCCTTAGCCGGTCACCAGTTACTATCCGGTCCTGCTCAATAATGGATAGCTGTTCCGAAATATTTTTCAATTGCCTGATATTTCCGGGCCATTTGTAATTTTCGAGCAGCAGTTGGGCTTCATCGTCGAGGCGGATAACTGGCATCATGTATTTTTCGGCAAAATCCTGGGCAAATTTGCGAAACA
Source organism: Bacteroidia bacterium (assembly GCA_026391235.1). Next base: position 4,527 of record JAPLDV010000668.1, read on the forward strand.
GCAGATGTATATCTTCCTTCCTGTTTCGCAAAGGGGCTATCAGGATAGGCACTGTATTCAGACGGTAGAAGAGATCTTCGCGGAATCGTCCTTCGTGAACCGCCTGTTGAATATCGATGTTGGTTGCAGCAACCAGCCTGATATTAGTTTTTTGAGCCTTCGAGGAGCCCACACGGATAAATTCGCCCGTTTCGAGGACCCTTAGCAGCCTAACCTGGGTTGAGAGCGGGAGTTCGCCAATTTCATCGAGAAAAATGGTACCATTGTTGGCCTCCTCAAAATAGCCCTTTCTGGCTTCATGGGCTCCTGTAAATGATCCCTTTTCATGGCCAAACAATTCAGAATCAATAGTTCCCTCAGGAATCGCACCACAGTTTACCGCACTATAAGGACCATGCTTGCGCGTGCTATGCTGGTGAATGATCTGCGGAAAACGTTCCTTTCCGGCTCCGCTTTCACCGGTAATCAACACAGACAAATCTGTTGGCGCTACCTGCACAGCTATCTCAATTGCACGGTAAAGTGCCGGAGAGTTGCCTATAATTTCAAACCGTTGCTTTATCTTATTTATGTCCATTGGTAATGTTCAAATTCTGCGTTACAAATAAAACGCAGAAAAAACGGGTAAATCCATCGTGTAAAGGTACAACTTTCCTTGTTTTATTTAACTTACGGGCCTCAAATACAATAACGCCAGAGAAAGTAACATGTTGCAACCTGATGATATATTAGGGATTATCCCTGCCCGGATGGCTTCCACCCGTTTCCCGGGCAAACCTTTGGTACTCATTAAGAATATTCCGATGATCATACGGGTTTACCAGGAGGCCTCCCGGGTACTTAAAAACCTCGCTATAGCCAGCGGCGATCATGAAATCGAAGCAATTGCCCGACACTACGGTGCTAACTTTATTCTGACCCGGAATGATCATATCTCAGGAACCAGCCGTTGCATTGAGGCGATGAAAACCTTTTCGGATAATACCGGAGGCATTTTTCGTGCGGTGCTAAATATTCAGGGTGATGAACCGATGGTTACTCCTGAAGCAATTGCCGTTCTGGCCAATGATATTTCCCGGCCCGAAACCGCCATTTCCACCCTTTTCCGTCGCGAAACTGACCAGTTGGCCTTCTGCAACCCGAACAGGGTTAAAGTTGTGCTGAGCCGTAAGGGTTTTGCCCTTTATTTTTCGCGGTCACCTATTCCCTATTACAGGACAGAGGGCTCATCCTGGTTTTCTCATGTCGGGATGTATGCCTTTAAAAAGGAGATTCTCGAAGAGATCGGCCATTTGGAACCGGGAAAACTGGAAACCGCTGAATCACTTGAACAGTTGAGATGGCTGGAAAATGGGTACCCGATCCACTGTTGTGAATCGGATTACACCGGATTCGGAGTGGATACGCCTGAGGATCTTGAAACACTTTTAAAATCAGGATTGATCTGACCCCAATTGTCCTCTCAGAATCTGCAGCTCTTCTGTAAAATCAAGAAATGGATTTTTCAACTGAAGATCCGTAATCAGATCAAGTTGCTGATTAACGAACCGCCTGTGAGCTTCAGTATGGTAACCGCCCGGGCGGTGGTGTGACCCTTTTACTGCAGATTCAACTTCTTCCATCAACGGGTATGATACTGGATTTATGCAGGCAGAAACAAACCGCTCCCAAACATATTCCACACCTGCCGGGCCCGGATGCATCATGTCGGTATCGTAAAAACGGTAATCCCGGAGATCATCCATGAAGATCTCATAAGAAGGGAAATAATACAGATCAGGATAAGTCCTCATCAAGATTCCGATAAAAAGGAACAATATGGATTTGCTCATCTGGTTACCGGTGGGTCCGTCCTTAAAATATCTTACCGGACTAACAGTCAGACAAATCTGCAGGTTTGGATTTATCCCTTTTAAAGAACTTATCAGCGGAATCCATACTTCGGCCAAATATTGCGGATCGGGTTTCCTTGAAAAAAATCGGTCG
>JAPLDV010000396.1 GCA_026391235.1 Bacteroidia bacterium
TGGCCATATTTCAGCTGCACTGCCGCATTTGGCCAATATCTCCTACCGGTTGGGACGCGAACTCCATTTCATGGGCTCCTATGAGAAATTTGCAAATGATCCCGAAGCCGATATGATGCTTACACGCAATTATCGTAAACCCTATGTGATAAACGAAGAAGTGTAACACACAAATATCATGAAGAGAAAAAATTTGTTTTACCTGATGATTATTGCAGCATCGTTTATTGATATTCAGGCTGTCAGCCAGCCGGTGGCAAAGTCTGCAATACCTGAATCCTATGCGATCGATTGGGCCGGACGGAACTTTGCCCGGAATAAATTGCCGCCATTCTCCTTTATGTACGGAGGGAAAGAGTCGAAATCGTTCATTCGCAGCTGGGAGTTCAAAGCCGAGAAGCTGGCGCAAACCGATCCCAACGTCCAGGAATTCAAATACTCCTGGTCCGACCGCAAATCGGGCTTTACCGCAATTTGCCTGGTTACCTGTTTTACGGATTTCCCTGCCGTTGAATGGGTAGTGAAATTCAGAAACGGAAAGGGACAGAATTCACCGGTACTCGAAAAAGTCAAGGCCATCGATTACTTGATTGGCAATGGGCAGGCAGGACAAGGTATCCTGCATCATTCACGCGGAAGCAATGCCACCCGCAACGATTTTGAATACCTAAGCGATGAGCTCAAAACGGGCCAATCAATTTACATGACTCCGAATGGCGGCCGCTCATCTGACAATACCGCGTTTCCATTCTTCAACCTGGAAATGCCAGGAGGACACGGAATCATTACCGCTGTGGGCTGGACCGGGAAGTGGTATGCCAAGGTAACCCAAACGGACGAACGAACGGTAAACCTTGAATCAGGCATGGAACGCATGAAACTGTTCCTTTATCCCGGTGAGGAGATCCGCACACCACGGATTGCACTGCTATTCTGGAAGGGAGAGGACCGGATGACCGGACATAACCAGTTCCGTCAGTTCATACTCGCGCACCATACCTGGAAAATCAACGGAAAACCCAACGAGCTGCCTTTTGCCAGTAACCTGGCCGGTTACGGCCCGGCACCCTGCAACGAACATAGCTGCGCCACGGAAACCCATGCCATCGCCATGGCTTACCGCCACCGCCAGTTCGGAATTGTTCCCGAAGTCCTCTGGATCGACGCCGGCTGGTACACCGGCTGCGGTACCTGGTGGTCACACGTGGGGAACTGGACCGTCAACAAGCTGAATTTCCCGAATGGATTGAAACCTGTTACCGATGCAGTTCACGAAGTCGGAGCCAAATTTATTCTCTGGTTCGAACCCGAACGTGTGTTTAAAGGAACCCAATGGGATCAGGAATTTGACAAATGGATCATCCGGATACCCGACTCCGTAACCCGTGAACCTTACAACCGGGTCAGCCGCGACAATGCCCTGTTTAATCTGGGCGATCCGGAAGCATGTGCCTGGCTAACCAAGTATATCGGGGATATGATCGAGAAAGAAGGGATCGATTATTATCGCCAGGATTTCAATTTTGATCCGTGGTATTATTGGATGTACAACGATAAACCCGGCCGGGAGGGCATGTCGGAAATCCGTCATATCGAGGGTTTGTATGCGTACTGGAACGGTTTGCATAAACGGTTCCCGAACCTCATCATCGATAATTGTGCCAGCGGCGGCCGCCGGATTGACCTGGAAACCACCTCGATCAGTTCCCCTCTCTGGCGGACTGATTATAATTATGGCGAACCCAATGGTTATCAGTGCCATACGTATGGCCTGAGCTTTTACCTTCCCTTGCATGGTACTGGGAATATCACCCTGAATCCCTATACGTTCCGATCGAGTATGAGCACGTCGATGGTGACCGGCTGGGATCTGGATCGGGGCGGCTATACCATCCCCGACCTGCAGAAATACATCGCTGATTTCAAAAGGCTGAGGCCGTTTTATTACGAGGATTTTTACCCGCTCACCCCGAATGAAAATATCACTTCAGACAGTATCTGGTTATCCTACCAACTCAACCGGCCCAAAGGTGGAGACGGCATGATCATGGCCTTCCGCCGTCCGGCCTGCCCGGTTGAACAAATCAGCGTAAAACTGAAGGGACTGGAAGATGCTGCCACGTATGAGCTTTTCTTCGAGGATGAAAATATCAGGGTCAATAAAACCGGTAAGGAATTAAAGAATAATCTCGACCTGATTTTGAAAGAAAAGACTAAATCTATGCTTATCACCTATAAAAAAATCAATTAGAGTGATCTGACCGTATTCTAACGAACCATGAAAAGGATTTCCATTGCTTTCCTGACCGGTCTGGCCCTTTCCCTTGCGGGATATGCCGGACCGGATACCGGTTCGCGTGAGTGGATCACGAAAAACTTCATAAAAGGCCAGATTCCCCCATTCTCATTTATGTACGGAGGGAAAGATTCACGGACCTTTATCCGGTCCTGGGATTTCAGGAAGGAGTTACTGTCAACCATTGATCCGGACCTCAGCAAAATCCTGTATAGCTGGCGCGATCCGAAAACAGGTCTGCTTGTCAAATGCACCGTGACCGCGTTTTCCGATTTCCCCGTTGCGGAGTGGATTATCGAATTTAAAAACACATCGAAAACAAACACTCCCGTGCTTGAAAAAGTAAGGGCGGTTGATTACTCTTTCCGGTTCGAAAAGGAGGGTGCGGTTACCCTGCACCATTCACGGGGAAGCAGTGGTGAAAAATCGGATTTTGAAAGTTATGACGATGTGCTGCCGGTTGGAGGGAATATTTACATGACTCCCATCCGGGGACGCTCATCCCATACCACGGCCTTCCCTTTTTTCAACATTGAAATGCCCGGCGGACAGGGCGTGCTGACGGCTATCGGATGGACAGGGAAGTGGTATGCCGACGTAAAACAGCCCGATCCCGGGAGCTGCGCACTGATTGCAGGAATGGAACGGATGAAGCTCTTTCTGTATCCGGATGAAGAGATCCGGACACCCGAGATCTGCCTGCTGTTCTGGAAGGGACCCGACCGGATCATCGGCCATAACCTTTTCCGGCAATTTGTCCTGAAACACCATAGCCGCAAGATCAACGGAAAATTCGCCGAACTGCCGCTGGCCGCCACACTGGGCGGCGGTGGGATAGCGCCCTGCGATCAGTTTAATTGCGCAACTGAGAACTGGTGCGTTGATGTGGCTGAACGCTATAAGCAATTCGACGTGGTTCCGGAAGTCCTCTGGATTGATGCCGGATGGTATACCGGCTGCGGGTCGTGGTGGGAAAAGGCGGGTAACTGGACGGTAAACAAGCTTGCTTTT
>JAPLDV010000653.1 GCA_026391235.1 Bacteroidia bacterium
ACCGGAACCTGTATATAGCCATCGCTTTTTGACCCGAAGCCCTGAACGCTCCAATAAAATGCTTTGTTGAGAACCGCCGGATTGCCGCCGGCAGTGAACTTACCCCTCATGGTATTCATGCTGCCGTATTCCAGTTGGGCAGATCCCTCCAACGGGCGCACCGGTTTCCTGCGAATGTAATTGATCACGCCACCCATGGCATTTCCGCCGTATAGCGAGGATCCGGGTCCTTTGGCCACCTCAATCTGCCTGATATCATCCGTATTAATGCTGTTCCAGTTTACCGACCCGCCATCGGCCTTGTTCATCGGTACCCCGTCGAGCAAAACCAGGTATCTTCCCTGCTGATCGCCGCCCAGGCCGCGCATACTGACGGTGCTGCCGTGATCAAGGATGCCATGCTCACGGCTAACCTGGATGCCTGGAATAGTCCGTAAAAAATCATCTGCCTGGGTGATTGGGATTGCTTCTAATTGCTTGGCTGATAACCAGTCTGTTCGTCCGGGTACCTCTGTCACACGCTTTTTGGTTTTCGTTGCAGTAACCACAACAGCCTTGGTACTGATGGCAGTGGGGGTGAGTGAAATATCAACCGGCCGGTCGCCATTTTTAGGGCTTATCCGGATTGTTTCCGGGGAATATCCCATATACGTGATCCTGATTTTAACATTTAAATCAGCGAGCGTCAATTGATACATTCCCTCTCCATCCGAGCTGGTACCTTTTCCGGTTGATACTACCTGGATATTTGCGCCTGCCAGAGGATCGCCCGTTTGGGCATCCGTGATCCGGCCCCGGAAAGTTGTTTGACCCGGTAACAATGCCGGGATCATCAGAGCTAAAAAACTTAGGGTGATTACAAATCTCTGCATAAACAATGTTTCAAAATTCGATATGCAAACCTATACATATCGAAATTAAAAAAAACCGGCAAACGTCATATATTCTTGTAAGGACAGATAATTATCTGTCCCTACGGCCATTTTTGGAATATTTGGGATCCAAGGCGGTTTGGCCCGATTGTTCGATAATCAGTCTGCCCTTTCCCGGATCCGTTATAAACCGGATAAATTTTTCGGCGAGCTTAGGATTCGGAGCATTAGTCGGGATTGTCATTCCATACACGATCGATGCCCCTTTTTGCGTTACGATTGTTCCCGGACCGGTTCCCCTGACATCAACTTTTACAGTTGAATACCAGGGATCCAGGTTAGGATTGCTCAGATTTATTGAATCAGGGAGCCTGAGAAATTTAAAACCATGCTGCACTGCAACCGACCGGAAATTAAACATATAGTCGATTGTCTGACTCTCGAGCAGGGCGTTCAGATCGGTTTCCTTACCCCTGATGAACCTTTTATCCTTTTCCAGAAGTTTTTGCCACTCCCTGCCGCCGGGATAATACCGGTCGGCCAGCTTCACTGCTAAAACAGTCCGGTACCCGCAAGGATCGGCATTGGGATCACTCCGTCCGTAGCGGATTTCGGGATCCATCAGAATATCAAACCAATTACCGGCATTAATAAGGTTGGCCTTCCTGGATTTATCGTTATAAGCAATGCACAACTCATTGGTTGCGAACAGTATATTCCATTGGGCATATTTTGGAATAATCAGATCATCAATCAAGCTGTAATCAGCCAGCGCCAACACATCGCAGATCTGGTTCAGTTCCGTGATCTTCCTCACGCAGGCCAAACTTCCGGCAGCTTCCAGCTGAACTTTTAAACCGGGGTTCTCCTTCTCGAATGCGGCGGCCAGATTTTTCATGGGAACCGACAGGCTGCCGGCATGAAAAACTGAGAGTTCCATATTGTCCGGTTGCCCTTTGGTTTGCGGGTTCTTGCATGACAAGGTCAACGCAACAACAACGAAAAAGTTCAGGGCGGATCTGAGTGATATTCTCATTTTGCTCAATGTTCGGTCAATTCCAAATTTGCACTTCTTTCGCCATATAAAACTTTTCAGAGAATGTTTTTGTTGATAAAATTTCGGATATCTCTGAGGGCTTTATTCAGATTAACTTCAACGCCGGAGGTTTCCTTCTCAAACGCTAGCATAGCTTATGAAACTGGTTGTTGTGTCATTCTGTAAAATGACCGCTAACGGTCGGCCAGTAAACCTTATGACGCTGTTGCCTATGAATAGAAGTAACAGCTTTGAAGCATAAGGTTTACAGGTTTGTTAATGGCTGGTGGGATTTAGAAAACATGAATAATATAATCTGTTAATAACGGCATTCCACTTCCCTTTTTCTGCGAGTATCAGGGCCTCATCAATGGATTCCTCTGATCTATGATACCGGTATTTTACATAATCTTCCCGATTATCAATTGTCATAATAGTATCCCCTCCCTATTAACACTTTTATATAGTGGAGAATATATCAAAGTGCTTTTCCAGTAATCTTTTGGGTAGATAAAAGTCGATATAATTTGTCCTGATTCTATCTCGATATCATAAAGATCGTCTCTGAACTTGTCCTCAATCTCGTTTGTAACCCGATTAGCATCAACAAGAATCAAAATATCCCAATCCGAATCTGGTCGATAGTCACCCCTGGCACGAGAACCAAAAAGATAGGCAACGGCTTTGGGATCCTTATCATGAATGGTTTTCTTAATTCTATCTTGTATCAGGTTTTGTTCCATTTCTTTGTCTTTTACAAATCAAAGATACAAATTTCAATCTGAATCTATAATGCTCGGTTTCTGTTGCCACTTGCCACTAATGGGTTCCAAGAGATAAGGAGCTATTAAAATGTGAAATAATTCACCTTATTAATGGCGGTATTCATTTTAACTCCTTTCAAATCAAGCGTATATTTCTCAGCATTTTCGAGCGAAACAGTTGTCATTAAGGTTCTGCCGCCTTTGGCATCTTCGGTTGTCATTTCCATCACAAAACCAGGCACCGAAAGGGTGTTGTGCAAAGCCGCCATTTTACAGGCACGAAAAACACCCAAATCATTCAATAGCTTAACCTGGTCAGTTACCCATACTTCACCAAAGATCTTTTTGTAAGTATAGGTGTATTTTTTGCAGGTAATACCACAAATCTGTTTGGTTTCAGTTGTTGGAACAACCTCCAGCTTTTTCAATTCCGTTTCGGCCGGATATTTATAACCTCCGGCATTGTAATAGGGTGTGGCACCGCCGCCTGTGCCAATAAGTTGAATTGCCACTTCATTTTTTTTATCGATAACAGTTTCCATACCATTACCTTTTCCCTGGGTAACCAGTTTAACCACAAAGTTTTCACCTTCCGACTGGTAATGGATTTGATATTTCATGGTGCGCATCAATTCGTTGTTTTTGGCGTAAAATTCCATCTTAAAGGCATTGAATTTGTCAAAAACATAACTCTCGTCCCACTTTACACCAGGAGCTTTCAGCTGCAGTTGTGCATGGGATGAAAGAACAGTAAATAGGGTTATCAGCAGAATAACAACTCTTTTCATGGCTTCTTATTTTATTGATTTTCTACAATCCTGATCTCTTCATCAGTAAGCTCATACAACTGGTAAACCATCCGGTCGATCTCCTTATCGGTGGTTTCAATCTTAGATTTTAACTCCAATGCCTTCACGGATTCCGGAACAAAATACTCCTCCCACTCAGCTTCGTCTGTTAGCGACAGCCTTACTTTCTTTTTACCTAATTCAGCAATAAACTGAGCATAAGTCAGTAAATACCAGTCCTGGAGTTTGTTCGGCAAGACTTCAATAGCAAACCTCCGCTGGATGGAACGTTGGAATTTTTGGGAAGACTCCTGCAATTCTTTGTTTAAGGAAAGCATTTGGTCGGCTTTTTCAATAAAGGGCTGCTTTTAGATCTATCTCGATGATGGGAATTTTATCGATTAATAATGAGGACATAGTATAGTAGCCACCTTGTTTCAAAGAAAAATTGCATTTTATATAAAAACTTACAAGTTTTGAATTTAATACAGTTAACAGGTATTTTAAATCAAATTTTGGTGAGGTTATTGTTATGCTAAATACCCGTGCACCGCTATAGCCAGATCTATTAAGATCTACTCCAAATTTCAATTCTTTTTGCTCACCCGGAAATACAATCTTATCTTGATTGAATTTGTCCAATTGGCCAAACCTAGTTAGAGAGTACCAATTATCAGAGTTTTCGAAGGTCGTTCTTGAATCCTTTCTTTTTTCAAGTATGGCTCTATTTAAAGATAGATACTGATAGGTATTTGGAAAGAGGGCGCTTAACCTATCGATTGGTATTAATGCGGTAATATGTGAATTTATTATCTCATAGGGATACAATATTCTAAATTCATAATCCACAAAAGCATACCGACGACAATTATTGGCTCGTATTAACGGTAAAAGGCACTCATTCTCAATTTGATATTTATCAATTGTACTTTGTGTTAAAATGAATATATCATCCGCACCGCTGACTATTCCATAATTGCATTTAGCGAAATTGGCTAAAATATTATGTTTTTTAAGGTTACATAAAATTTTCTTTAAAGAATTATTAGCTAACACCCAATTATTTTCGGACAAACTATTAATTGAAATCTTTATAAAGCCAAAATAGTTATTATTATTTACTTCCTCCATCGAGGTAGCTTTGTGATAAAGGAAATCAGCTGCAAATTTTTTACTTAATGTAAATATACCAACATATGTCAAGACATTATCAAATATTGGTAAATCTCCAAAGTCAATAATTTGTTCAATACAAAAATTATTCAAAATAAAACCTCTTGTTTTTCTTCCATATTCTGCAACTAAAAACTGACTTGAAGTTATAAAAGACAAAATGCCATTCTGCTTCAATATATTTTTACACAATTCAAAAAACATAATCGAAATATCGATTCTTTTAAAAGCCACCTCCTTATTGATTTTATACCAATCAATTTCTTTATGATTAAGATTTTGGACCTTTACGTACGGCGGATTCCCAATCACCACATCAAACCCACCTTTAGCAAAAATATCCGGAAATTCATTTTTCCAATTGAATGCTTTGTCGCCGGCCACGGCGGGGTCATCAATCAGAGAGTTCCCGCATTTGATGTTGTTGTTCAGATCATTCAGTTTCCGGTTGGGCTGGGCGGTGCGTAACCATAACGAGAGTTTGGCAATCTCAACGCTCTCTTCGTTTATATCAACGCCAAACAAATTGTTTTCCAGGATGCCTTTCTCAATATCGCTCAAAACCAAAGTATCCCCGAATAGTTTGGCCTGCAGTTCATCGATATACCGGTGCTCGGTGATCAGGAAATCCAGCGCCTGGTTTAAGAATGCTCCTGAACCGCAGGCAGGGTCGCAAATGGTGAGTTGCAGGAGCCAATTTCTATACGCCGTAAGTTTGTCGGCTAAAGGCTGCCTGGTTTTGATATTTCGCTTCTTATCGATACAATACTCTTCTTCAACAATCTGAAATTCAGCCTTTTTCCCGATGCAAAGTTTACCAACGGTATTGTCAACGATATACTTTGTAATGTATTTCGGTGTATAGAAAATGCCTTCCTTTTTCCGCCTGGTTTTGGTTTTGTCGATCTCCTGTCCGTCAAGTTGGGCTTTGATTTCATCCAATTCATTCAGGGAGTTTTCAAAAATATGACCCAAAATGTTAACGTCAACTTCGCTCACAAAATCATACTCCGAGAGTTTAAAAGTGTGTTTGAATAATAATTCATCATCAATCTGAACAGCATCTAAAATTTCATCCGGCTTAAACAGTCCGCCATTATAGGCATATACATCGTACCGTTTGCCTTTGTATCCGGTGTTGAGATATCCGAAGTATTTTTTAAACCGGTCGTACAGAGGTATTTCCACATCTCTTTCCTGCAGATCTTTCCAATCATTTAACACCAACCTCACGGAGTTGGGCGGTAAAAGCTGCCGGTCTTCGGCAAAGAACAGAAACAGAAACCGGTCGAGCAGCTTCTGGGACTTTTTAAAAAGGGTGAGGGCATCATATTGCGGATTCCGGGCAACCAGATTTTTATGTAACTCCCTTTTAAACAGCGAATAATCCTGATAGAGCTTTTTGGTTATAACGTCTTCCTGACTGACCGATTCATCCTTAATCTTTTTGGGGATCCCTTTGGCAATATTGTTGTAAGCCAAACATAGATAGAGGGTTTCGAAATCCCGTCTGGTTAGGGTGAACAAATTAAATTCCAGGAACTCGATGGCATTATCGATATAGAAGCGGAGTTTTTCAAAATTTGAAGTGATGATGTACACACAATCGGGCTGATTGTTCTTATAACCAAAGGCTTGTGATTCGATCTTGCCTAAACCGGTGGTTTCGGTTCCTTTGAGTTCGATCACCGCTTTAACTGATCCATCAATGATAACGGCTCCATCGGCTTTTTTACTATCCTTTATATTTTTGTATTCTGTGGTAAGGTTAAAGTTTGCAGATGGATTAAGAGTATACCCGAATATTTTTACAAACAGCTCCCGAAGAAAGCCTTCCTGAAACTGCTCTTCCTTACTGTTCCTTATGTTTTCCTGAATCTCCGGATTGCTAAAATAGGTCTTGAATTCGCCATATTTGGTTTCGAGCAGGCTGAAATCAAGCTGATTCAAGTATTTCTGTTCAACCGGCTTTTGAAAAAGACTCATAGTATTTTTTAAAAGTAAACAATTCAGACCAAATTTAGTCTTTTTTTATCAATTGATGGCGGTGTTCATTGTAAATCCTTTTAGTATTTACTTATCGTACAATGATATAGTTTTTGTTTTCCCCGATTCTGCGATTGATTCTGTCCTCTATCCAGTAAACTAATTTATCCTTTATGTTTAATTGCTTATTTATTTTGTCCGGATCAAAATGCCAATCTTCATTTTCAATAATTTCTTTCATTAACAAAGGATGCGCTCCTTCGAAAAGCTTTACCCTTTCGATGTTGCTGTAATCAAAATTCTGAAGTGACTCATATTTCTTTTCAATGTATTTGTCATCGTGCCAGAATTTATCAAAAAATTTCATTTTAATTTCCATTTGCTTCGGATTTCTTACATAATTGTAATGGTACACAGGGATATGAATCGCCTTTACTTTTAGTTTGTATCCTGTGTGATTGTTCAAATAATCACTATACGACGGAAATCTCCTAAAACCTTGTGAGTCCTTGTATGAGAATACATTTTGATTGTTTCGGAAAATTCGTATTTCCTTCCTATGCTGATACCTTGAATTATTTAAATATTTATAGCTCCCGTAAAAATTAAGAAAATCAAAAAGTAAACCTTCAATGCTCTCATCATCTTTTACTTTATTAAGATGTTCATGGATTTTATCAAGGTCATTCTCATGAATTACTTCATCGGCCTGAATATGAAATGCCCAATCACCGGTAATTTGCTTTAATGCAATATTTGCCTGCTGGGCAAATATTTTTCCATTGGTTCTTAAACTTTCATCCCAAATGGTATCAATGATTTTTATTTTGGGATTCCCGATATTAATTATTGCATCTTTTGTCCCGTCAGCTGAATCTCCCACGGCTATAACAAATTCATCACATACTGGCAAAACGGATTGAATTGACTGCAAAAACGGATATCCATAGTTAAAACCGTTTCTGATGTAAGAAAAACCACTAATTTTCATTTTGCATATTATTAAATGCTCTCTTCCGGATTGCTTTTATTCAACAGACAGTTCTCTAATTCTGTCATTTTGTCCTTCAATTGAAAATGATTTTCAACTCTCATCCTTCCATTTTTTCCAAATTCAATTCTTTTATTCTTATCCATTATTAATAATTCAATTTTTCGGCTAAACATATCCAAATCCGGATAATCGACAAGAAAACCTGTTTGATTATCTATTACAATTTCCGGACTGGTATAATTATAGGCCACCACTGGTTTTGAGGCTGCCATAGCCTCTACCAGTACATATCCGAAACCCTCGCGGGGTGAGGTCAATACGAATATATCTATGCTTCGCATGAAGCCGGCCATATCTTCTACAAACCCAAGAAGAATAACTTCCTGGTGGAGCTGGTGTTCATCAATCAATTTTTCGATTTCGGGCTTTAGTTCACCGGTACCTGCAATCAGCATTTTGAACTTTATACCGCGTTCTTTTAACCGATAAGCGATTTTAATCAGATCCGTTTGACCTTTTTGAGCATTTAACCTTCCTGCATTTCCTATAACTATTTCTTCTTTTGCAATTTGAAAATCTCCATTGTTGAAATTCCGGTCGAAAAGTTCTAAATCTATACCATGGTAAATGACCCTGACTTTATTATCAATGCTTATCGACCTGCGAAGGTTTTTTACTATTGATTTCTTTGTTTCAAAAGAATTGGCAATGATATGTGTCAGAATATTATTGAACAAAATCCGGTTTATGATCGAATTCTTTATTGGTATCGCCAGTCCCCGCAGGTAAACAATATTCGTAACATGCGCAATTTTTGATGCGATTCCGCCGGTTTTCAAATCAGGAGAAGTTGTAAATATAATTGTATCAATATTTTCTTTTTTAATGAAGCGGTAAATCAGGCTATACTTACATATATTCAAAATCGACAGGTTTTAATCTCAAACACCTGAATATTATGTTCTTTAGCCTTTCTGCAGAGCGGGGAACCTTTACTTGCAGCCAGATATACATTATAGTTCTTCTCTATAAACTTTAAAGCAAATTCCAAAATCAGTTTTTCCCCTCCACCCCAAAAACTGGTGGTATTGAAAAAGCAAATATTATTCATGAGAATGTTTTTTTAACGTTTGAGATGTCATTTCCACTTAGTTTTTAGCATTTACAATCTCAAAAATATACCGCCCGGCTGTTCCCAGATTGATTCCCTGCGGTTTTCGGTTTCGGTTAAGGTTCCAGCCTTCCGGTGATTTCATTACCCTGATCTCCTTGTTGCCAGATTCGGGTAACCAGTTCGTTTTCAATCCTTCAGGGATACTGAACTCAAAACACAGGTTACGGTCCTTCCACCACCAACGGCTGGCCAGCGCCCCTGATGGAAAAAATTTCTCAACCGACAGTGAATCCAGGTCCGCCACCGGCCTTGGTTTAAGCAAAACCGATGTGCTTCCGGGGTGTTCCGGATCGGGCTGGATTCCGCCCAGCCATTTCAGGTACCATTCCGAAACCGAACCAAACATCGGGTGGTTCTGGGAAAAGGTGTTGTCGCTCTCCTTCCAGGTTTCCCAAAGGGTGGTTGCTCCCTGATCAACCATATACCGCCATCCCGGAAATCCCTTCTGGTTTACCACACGATAGGCAATATCTATGCGGCCATGTGATGACAGGACATCCAGAAGATATTGTGTTCCGAAAATTCCTGTGGTCACATGATAGTCTGACTCCTTCAATACCCTGAGCAGCCGGTCCATGGCAATAGCCTGATCCTTGGTATCCAGGACGCCGGAAGCGAGCAAACTTGCCAGGAGGGTCTGTTGATTTGGGACCTCGATCTTCGGGTTATCCCAGAAAAGGTTGATGATCCTAAGGCGGATTTTCTCCGCGAGATTGGTATATCGGCTTATTCCCGCCTGATCCCCGTTTACTTCGGCAAACCGTGCCATGATGCGGGCGATCTGATAATAATGGCAGGTACCAATTAGTTCAACCGGTACTTTTGCCAGACTTTCATGATCGCTTAATCCGCTATCAACCACCAGGTTGGGATGAATGCGTGCGATTTTTTCCATCCAGGCCTGATCGGTTCTATACATTTCTTTAACCAGATCAGTATCTCCGTAATGAATCCATAATGCATTCTGAAGAAACAAAAAGGCTGATTCCCAGCTCAGTCCGCAATATTCGATCCCCACAAACGGCGCAGTATCCACAAACCCATCCGGTTTCATCGCATCAACCCAGTCGTAGATTATCTTGCGGTATATCTGCTGCATATCATAATTATAGATATATGCTTCGGCAGTGGCATTGATATCGCCGCCATACCCAAACTTTTCGCGTGCCGGGCAATCCGACTGGACACTCTGGAGATTGCTCAGAAATGTCCATTGGCAATTGCTATTCAGTTTGTTAAGGTAGGCAGAGGAGCTATTGATTTTACCCGTTTCAGCAACAGCAGAATTTATCCGGCCGGCCTTTAAATCCGATTTTGCAAGATTGTAACTGAGGCCTGATATCTCAACATACCGGAAGCCATGAAAAGTGAAACGGGGCTGAAAGAATTCCGGAGCACCGCCTTTTGCGACATAAACGTCAATCTGTTCAGCGATTGCTGGCGCACCCGGACCGCCGACTCCGGCCCGTTTGATCTGGCCGCAAACGGAGGTCATCGGATTCAGGGTGCCATCAGGATAAACCAGCTCACCATAGCGAAACCGGATGGTATCGCCTGCTTCCGCTTTTATTTGTATTCTGATCAAACCGGCAAAATTCTGACCGAAATCGATGATCTGATTCGATTTTGCATCCATTGTAATGCTGATAGGCTCCAGCCATTTCGTAATTCGGATGGGCGGGAAAGAAGCCAGCTGCGGCTTACCGCCCGGTCCCCTGACCACTTCAACCGGTTCCCACCCTGTCCGGTCGTCACCGGCCACTGTCCATCCGGGTATTTCCTTTCGGGCATCAAACCATTCACCCAGGTAGACATTGTTCCTTGTGACAGGACCTGGCCTCGTAACCCACTGATCAGATGTATTGTATACTTTACGGGTTCCATCCCTGAGCGTTATGACAAGTTTGGCGATTGCACATGGTTTGCCCACCGGCAGGTCGTTTCTGATATTCCGGCCGCCCCACATTTTCAGCGGCAAAGGATTGTAAAACCCGTTGCCCGGCATGATTCCCCAGGTGTTCATCCCTTTTCGAACCGATGCTGTAACATCCATACAAGTAACATAAGTCCGTTTGCTGAAGTCGGTCCAGGCCGGATCGAGCTGCTGATCACCGAGGCGGTTACCGTTGAGCCAGGTTTCATAATATCCCGCTGCTGTTATCCACATTTCAGCCTTCCTGATATCATCGCGGATATCAAATTCCGTTCGCATCAATGGCGCGGGATGGTCGGGGTAGAAAAGGCTGTCTGTAACCGGGATCAATGAATGGTCAGTGATCCAAACGGCCCCTTTCAGGAGGGTATCCTGGTTAGCAACAGTATATTGCTGATTTGCCGCGAATAACGAATCCTGATAAATCGCGAAAATAACTGCAATAAAAACCAGGATCAGAGTGATAATCTTTTTCATCAATTGAAATGTTATCTGTTGTTGTGCAAGCTTAGTCATAATGAAATCTACTTTTAAGTACAAATAAAATAGAAATTTCATTTTTGTCACTATTTCTTTTAATTGGGCAGGTGACCTGATAAAAGCGAGGTTTATTCTGGTGTTATTATCTGAAAAGTTTGCACTGCCCGGGTTGCCGCTTCATTATCGGGACCAGGATGCGGTTTGCCCCCTGCAACTTTATCAGGATCTTCCTGTCCCAGCTTCCGGATTTGCCACCACAGGAAAGATCCGGTTATGACAGCCGAGGTAACATCTGCGAAAGGGCTGCAAAGCCAGACTCCTTTCAGGCCCCAGATCTCCGGCAGAATTAATAAAGCAGGAACGAGAATGATCAGCGATCTTAGAAGGGAGAGGAATTCTGCCGTTTTGGCTTTTCCGATATTCTGGAAGAAGTTGGCGGCAATTACCTGGAATCCAATGAGAGGCAAAGCAGCTAAAAAGATTCTCAGCCCTTTGTCGGCAATGCCAAACAGTACAGGGTCGTTGGAGTTAAACAGTTTAATAATGAAATGCGGAAATAGCTGAACGATTATCCATCCAAAAACCCCAATTGCCGTTGCTGCAAAAATCCCTTGCTTAACTGTTTGCTTAACGCGATCGAAGTTTCGGGCACCGAAATTAAATCCGACGATAGGCTGGCTGGCCATATTGATAGCCACCATCGACATGATCAGAAGCTGGGCAACCGAGGCAACAATTCCAAGAGCACCAACAGCCAGGTCGCCTCCATGCTTTATCAGCTGATTCATGAACAGGGCATTGACTGCACTCGAACCCATCTGCATAAAGAATGGCGCCAGACCAATTGAAATGATCAGACTGATGATTTTCCAGTTGGGCCTGATATTTGGCCAGCGCAGGCGAATGATCGCACGTTTACTCAGGAAATGGGCAATAACCCATACATCGAGGGCCATCATGGCAATTACCGTTGCGTATGCGGCTCCTTTAACCCCCATATCAAAAACAAAGATGAAAATCGGGTCCAGAACGAGGTTAATGCCTCCGCTGAGAAGCATTGACAGCATGGCAATCCGGGCATTACCTTCGGCTCTGATCACGTTATTCAAACCAAACCCAACAAGTTGAAAAACGCTGCCTAAAAGAATGATATTGAGATATTCCTGCGCGTATTTAATGGTTTCGGGAGTTGCACCGAACAGTTTCAGCATCGGGGTTTTAATTGCAAAGCCAATACAGGTCACCAACACTCCCACAGCCACCATCATAAAAAAGCCGTTACCGAGTACATACTCGGCTCTTTTGAAATCCTTGCGGCCCATATTGATCGACACCTGCACCCCGGAGCCCATCCCAATCATCATACCAAATGCCATAGCGATGAGCATGATCGGAAATACCACGCTTAAACCTGATAATGCCATGGAACCTACACCCTGACCAATAAAAATACGATCTACAACATTGTAGGTCGCATTCATTATTACCCCCACGAAGGCAGGAAGAAAGTAGCGCCACATCAGGCGGGAGATCTTTTCCTCGCCTAACTCAAGATGTTTTTTGGTTATTCGATCTTCGGGCACCTTATTATTTGAGAGGTGCAAAGATAGCAAAAGAATAAGCAGTAGGCAGTAGGCAGTAGGCAGTAGGCAGTAGGCGGTGGGCAGTAGGCAGTGGGCAGTAGGCAGTGGGCAGTGGGCAGTGGGCAGTGGGCAGTGGGCAGTTGGC
>JAPLDV010000901.1 GCA_026391235.1 Bacteroidia bacterium
TTCATGTTGGTTTTCGGGATGGTATAGTTCGAGAACAGGAAGGCACCGATGGTAATACATACAACCAGAAAAAATAGTGGTGCCATGATTCGTGTGAGCGAAATCCCGGATGATTTCAGGGCACTGAGTTCCGAGTGTTCCCCCAGATTGCCGAAAGTCATTATGGAGGATAACAGGACGGCCAGGATGAGTGCCATCGGGATAAGGCTTGCAGATACATACATTAGTAATTCAGCTATGACTGACCAGGAGAGGCCTTTTCCAACCAGCTCATCGATGTATCTCCAAACAAACTGCAGGATGAGCACGATCATGGCCAGGCAGAAAGTCATCACCAGGGGTCCGATAAAGGATCGGATCATATAGGAGTGCAATCTCTTCACTTAGGCAGATCCCAGCTGGCTGAACAACTGCGATATTTGCTTGTCCCACAATCCTTTAGAGTCTGCTATTTCGTTTTCTTCGGCAAAGTCGGTAATGGATAATGAAACATCGTTGGTGAGCGGATCCTGGGTAATCCGGAACTCGAAATAAGATTTCGGGTCGGGGTCATCCAGCCACCTGTAACGTACAGAGCGGTTTTCTTTCTGGCAGAGCAGCTCGGCTTTCTGTATGGTTTTATCCCACATAAAAGTTAGAACTGAGCCTTCGATATTCACATCATCGGCAAACCATTCCGACAGGCCGCCCGGGGTACTCAGCCTGGAGAAGAGCACCTTTGGCGAAGCGTTGATCACGTATTCCAGTTCATATTTTTGTTTTACCGACATCGTAGTACAAATTGGTTCAATTGCGGCAATATATGAAAATATTACATACAAAGCAAGAATTCCCTAAACTTAGGCGGGTCAGGTTTTCAAAAACCATTATATTTGCGTCCTCTAAAAATGGCGAGGTAGCTCAGCTGGTTAGAGCGCATGATTCATAATCATGAGGTCGCCGGATCATTCCCGGCTCTCGCTACTGATGCAAAGACAGATAATTATCTGTCTCTGCTTGAATCTACAAATTCAGAACTCGGAATTCTGAATTCGAATCTCTGACTTCAAACTTCTCCGTCAGAAAGCCAATTAGATCCTTAAGTTGACAGCTGCCCCCCCGGTCACCGATCCACTTTTAATGAAACACTCTTTTCATTTCATCGTGCAAGGAGTGTTGTTTTTAATCGTCATCTTTTGATAACTTTCGGAGCATAACGCAGTAAGTCCTGAACCGTCAAATTCTAAACCTTATGGCATCAACCGAACCGCTTAATTGGAAAATCATCAGGAATGAGTTACGGGATGGGGATATCATTCCCGTTATAGGACCTGAACTGCTATCCGTCAATATTAATGGCCAGCAACAGTCCTATCGTCATTGGTTGGCAAGTGAGCTTGCAAAGGAACTTGGAGTCGCATTTGATGGATTAGATGGCTTCCTGCACCCTGTCGAAGAAGTGATGCTCCGACATTATGTCCAGGGAGATATTCGCAGCAACAAACCCTACCAATTAGTGAAAGCGCTGATTAGTGAGCAGAAATTCGAGGTTCCGGAAGCGCTTAAAAAACTGGCGCAGATCAGCAAATTCAGGTTCTTCCTGACCACCTTTTATGAACCATTCCTGGAAATGGCCATCAAAGAAGCCAGAGGCCTTGAC
>JAPLDV010000397.1 GCA_026391235.1 Bacteroidia bacterium
CATTGGAACCATGAATAACGCAAAGCAAATCACTGTGAATAAGAACACATTACGGATTGGGAATTTGATGATAAATCTCAAAATAGAAGAGTGCTTATGTTGAACTTTAAACCATTTCCTTGTTTTCATTACATTCACCTCGTTTAAGGCGAGAAGTTAAGAAGCTGTGAAGTTAGGAAGAATAGATGATTAGATGTTTGGATGATTGGAAGTTTAGCTAACCCTCTAAACCTCAAACCTTCTAACCTTCTGTTTTCCCACTTCCTCGCTTTCTCAATTCTCGATTATTTAATATCATTAATGTTATACCCTACATTTCATAGTTGTCAATTACAATGGTCACGCTTTTTCAAAAAACATTAGAGTTTATCAGCTTGATAGCTGGGCAGCTTGTAAATTCAACGTTCAATTCTCTTCCAATAAAAAACTGTTGCCGCTTCAAGCCGTAATTTCTCAACAGAATCGATGAGATCATTAGCCGGTGGTGGTTAAGTTATAACGTTTTTAATATTCACATATATTCAGGCAATTTTGCCAGTCGGCTAAACACTTGTTGATACAATCACTCTTATCAAGAAGATTGTCTATAGAATCACATCCTGGCGTACATGCACTATAACTGGAATAGCAATCATCACACTTTGGCGTATACGTGCATGATTGAGACAATATGCGAGTCCCCCCGACACATCCCGTAGGGCTGGTTGTTACGACCGCCCTTGTCTGTGTGTTGTTCGATTGGCATTCTGACCAAGCGGAGTAAGAAAAAGTACATAGCGGCGCAGTGGCTTGGGATTTCGGGGCCATCACTGATAAAACAGAGGCATTGGTCCCAAATCCCTGGATCATAAGGAGTGCATTTGATCCCGAAGAAGGTTGAACGGCAGGATCAAAAACGATAAGTCCTCCCGCAGGCGCCGAACCCATCGGTGCGCTCGACACCTGATTGGCCTTGGAGGACAAATCAGCACCAAAGAGGACACCGGATAGCACGGTGCCAGCCCCATTCAACACTCTATCGATCAGAGTCGTGGCTACCTCGGTCGCTGGCTCCTTGAGGGTAGGAGCCGGACCGCCAGCGGCGAGCGCGGAGACGTAGGGCCCGGAAGCGGCCCAGACAAGTTGAAAGGCATTCACAGCGGCTTCGGACACCCCCGCAGCTAAAAATCCAGATGCTGCGAAGGCGCCTGCTAATGACAGCCATTGCCCGTATACAAACTTTGCGGCTGGCGGCAGTACGGCGCTACCAACCTGGGCAAACTGTTGATTGTAAGTTCGGCCATCGCAGATCATCGTAAGAGTGGTGGGGTCCAAGTCTGCAACGCAGGTAGCCAGTGCTGATCGAGGTAGAAGCGTGGTTGTAAGTAAAGCAGCAGATGGGGTTTTGACGAAATCAAGAAATTGCTGTAGGTAAGCAACGACCAATCGATCTGAAGCCGCCAAGGTTGCGGCATCTAAAACAAAGGGGCTGCCGTTCAACGTCGTGAGATTTTTGGTTTGCGTAGGATTAGCTTTAATTGAATTAATTGCCTGTAGTGATGAGTTCATATCGGAGCCAAGAACGTTTGATGCCGAGAGGATGTCTGCATAACTTGGAGTTGAACCGGCGAAAGTTTGAATATTTTGCAGGACCATCAAGCCTGAGTTTATCCATGCCCCTGTAACAGCTCCAGAAAGGTCCGAAGAGGGTATCAGAGGAAGAGATCCAACGTTTAGACCGCCGATCGTATTTGACGTCATAAGGGATGATCCAGACATTTGAATGGCTTGGACGTCCATTACTCCTGAAGAGAACCCGGAAGTCCGATCCAGAAAAGGCGGAACGATGACCTGAAGACTGTTCGCACTGGCCGAGAAGACTGGAACGGCAATTGGTACTCCTGATCCGTTAGGAGTAAACAACACTGAAATAGCGGAGTTTGCCGGGTCAAAGCCTGACCCGCTAATTGTCAGCAAAGAAGCTGGCACGGCTGATGTAGTACTGAGCGTGCCGATCTGTATGCTGGCCGGCACCTGGCTCCACTCCACCGCCTGTGTGGTCTTTATCCAGTATCCTTTGCCGGAAATAAAATTCGTTAAATCACTGAATGTAGGGTCGTTCGGGTCATAGCTCTTCCAGGTGGACGGCGGGGTAAATTCCCATACGATGGTGTATTTGCCTGCAATGGTCTGCAAGGCCGTTCCCACCGCGTTTTCGCTTGTCCAGGGGTAGCCGATAAGGTTCCATCCCAATGCAAGGCTGATGGTTTTGGAAGGATCAGCACCTGAGATAGTAAGGGCCTTCGCCGCTTTCATTTTTACCCAATACCCCTTATCGTT
>JAPLDV010000146.1 GCA_026391235.1 Bacteroidia bacterium
GATTTTTATTAGAGGCAATATCTTTTGGATTTACCCGGCTTTCCGCATAAACTATATATAAATTTTTAATATAAACACTGGCCGTATTGTTCCCGCTAATTGTTAAATCTTCCTCAACTGAACTGACGTTTATGGGTTCTGAAGAATTATTTGTCAAAACAAAATACAGTTTTTCAAATTGTTCATATGTAAAAACCACATTACCGGCCTATTCACAAACCGGAATATAACAATAAAAATCGGGAAATCAGAAACCGTTGCGGCCAGACCAGCCGAAAATTCATGCAGGGTGGGGGAGATTTCTCCGGAATGATCTGTAAAACAACCTTTAATGGAAGAATAGGATTTTCGCAAATGCTAAGTACAATCTTCCTGATCATTAATCACTTATTGATATAATACAAAGGTAGGATAATAGAAATCATTGACTTTCAAATATTTGTTAAAAAGGGATCTTCTAATATCTTTTTATGAGATTATTAACATTTTCTTTTCTTTACCTAACCTGAAAGTTGATTTCTTTGCACTGCAAAACCTCGAAAACACTCATGCTTCCAGGTTGAAATTCATCGTTGAAAATCATTAAGATGAACAAAATATATTTCTTTTCCCTGATTCTTCTTCTGTCAGCACCGTGGTTAAAAGCCCAAACTGTTTCAGGAACCGTTTATGAGAAAGAGAATGATCGAAAAGTTCCACTTCCAACCGTAAATGTCCATTGGTCAGGATCCCGGATCGGAACTACATCTGATGTAAACGGAAATTTCAAATTGTTTAAACCGGATTATTATTCCAAACTGGTATTCAGTTTTGTCGGGTATACATCCGATACCATTGAAATTGATAAGCTGTTGGCCGGCCTTGAAGTATTTCTCCAACCCGGAACCAATATTGATCAGGTTTCTATCGTACAAAGAAGTCAAGGGTCACATTTGGAACGGCTTGCACCAATCCAGACCGAAAGAATTACCTATGCTGAACTGTGCAAGGCAGCCTGCTGCAACCTGGCAGAAAGTTTTTCCACGAATGCCTCCGTTGATGCCTATTACGCCAACGCAGTAACCGGAGCCAGACAGATTCGGCTCCTCGGCCTCGACGGGATTTACGTGCAGCTGCTTACCGAGAATATCCCCAACATGAGGGGGATCGCCAGCACGTACGGCCTGTCCTATTTCCCCGGTCCCTGGATGGAAGGCATCATGATATCAAAAGGCACCTCTTCGGTAAAAAACGGATATGAATCCATTGCCGGCCAGATCAATGTCGAATACCTGAAACCGGTGACCGCCGATAAGCTGCTGCTAAACCTGTTCCTCAGCAATGCCGGACGCAAGGAAGCCAATTTCGCCACCTCGGTGAAGATCAACAGTAAGCTCAGCACGCTGCTGATGGGACATTTCAGCGACGACCAGACCAAGGAGGACCATAACGGGGACGGATTCCTCGATGAGCCACTCTACCGGCAGTTCAATGTCCTCAACCGGTGGTATTATGCCAGTGATCATATCCGCATGCATGCAGGATTCAAACTGCTCAACGAAAACCGCTACTCCGGCCAGATGGCATTCAGCAGGGACAGCATCAGGGATATCGATCATCCTTACGGAATCGGCATCATGACGAAAAGGGCTGAGGGATTTTTCAAGCTGGGCTATGTGTTCAACAATGCCCGGAAATCGAGTTTCGGAAGCATTAATTCCATTTCTTACCACGATCAGAACTCATTTTACGGGATACGCAATTATCAGGGCAATCAACTGAATTATTTCCTGAACTTGATGTACGAAACCAACCTGGTCAATGAAAAGCATACCATCGTATCGGGATTCAGTTTTAACCTGGATAATTACACCGAAACGTTGGATACCATCAATTCCAGCCGGTTGGAGCGGGTGCCGGGTGTCTACTCGGAATATTCATTCAAGCCCAATGAGCATTTTAACCTGTTGGCGGGAGTCCGCCTGGATTACCATAACCTCTATGGACTGATGTTCACCCCGCGCCTGCATGCCCGGTTCGATATCAATGGACATACGCACTTCCGGTTCTCTGCCGGGAAAGGGTATCGCTCGCCAATGATCCTGGCCGAGAATAACCATTTCCTGGCCAACTCGCGATCGATCATCATCGAACCCGGACTGAAACAGGAGGAAGCCTGGAATTACGGACTGAATATCACTCACTATATTCCTGTCGGGGCACAGCCGATGTCGATATCGCTGGAAGCTTACAGGACCGATTTTCTGGAGCAGATCATCGTAGATCTGGATTCCAGCGTCGACCAGGTCAGGTTTTCAAACCTGCAGGGCAAATCCTTTTCCAATAATTTCCAGATTGAAGTCGGGACACAGTTTATCGGGGGCCTCGATACCAAATTTGCCTTCCGCCTGACCGATGTCCGGTATGACCTGAACCAGAACCTGGTGGAGAAACCGCTGGTCAGCCGGTACAAGGGACTGATCGTCGCCTCCTATCAGACGCCAATGAAGAAGTGGCAGTTTGATGTTACCTGGCAATTGAACGGCCCGGGCCGGATCCCTTCGACCGCCGGAAACCCGGAAGCCTTCCGGATGGCCGATACTTTCGAAGCCTATCAGATCATTAATTTACAGATTACTAAATACTTCCGTACATGGGAAGTGTATGGCGGCGTTGAAAACCTGACCGATTTCCGGCAGATGCATGCCGTCATCAGCGGCGATCAGCCTTTTGGTGAATACTTCGATTCATCGATTATCTGGGGACCCCTGCACGGACGCAAGATTTATCTCGGCTTCCGCTACCGCATCGCACGCGAAGAATCCAAATAAAGAATGATGATCAAACAAATATTGAATACTATGAAAATGATGTTGAAAACATTAGCAGTACTGTTCGTTTTACAGGCTGCCTTCACCGGCCCGGTGCACGTCGCCGGTCAGGATAAAAAACAAAAAGCCGCTAAAACCGAGACCCTTAAATGCTGGGTTTCCATGGACTGCGAAAACTGCAAGGCCAAGATCGAGAAGAACATCCCGTTCGAGAAGGGTGTCAGCGACCTGAAAGTCGATCTTCCAACCAAAACGGTTACAATTACCTATAAACCCAGGAAAACCAACCCGGAAAAACTCGAGAAAGCCCTTCAGAACCTCGGCCTGAAAACCGAGATCCTGCTCGACAAGAAACTTCCGTAGCAGGCACGGCACCCCCGGGTTGCACCACACCCCCTTCTTGATGCACGACACCCCGGGTTGAAACCCGGGGTCAGTCAGATCAGGCTGGCAACTTCTTTATATTGAAAGTTGCTATTTGTATATTTATGCATATATTTGCATCGAAATCGTAATAATATACAAATGGATCGATTAACCAGACAGGAAACCATCATGCTGATTCTTAGGGATCAGTGGATCCGTAATCAGGAAGAACTTCAGAAGTCATTGGAAACAAAGGGCTTCGATGTAACCCAGGCAACGCTTTCACGCGACTTGCGACAAATTCATGTTATGAAAATATTGGATCCGCTAAGGGGTTCCCGATATGTATTGCCTGAAGACAAGGATATGAGGGAAGCGATTACCCGCCTGCCTGACCATCTCGATGGGGTTATTTCGATTGAGTTTTCAGGACAATTCGGAGTGGTTCGTACATTACCCGGTTTTGCGAACGGCGTTGCCTTTACATTGGATTATCAGCAAATACCTGAACTAATGGGAACTATCGCCGGCGATGACACCATCCTCATAATCATGAAAGATGGGGTATCAAAAAATCTAATGGCCGGAATTCTGAGCAGCCGGTTCCCGGGAATTTCTCAGAAAATCATGTATTAAACAATCAATTGCATAATTATACAATGTTATGACACATCCATTAAAGAAAAAAGTAGTTCTGGCGTACAGCGGAGGTTTGGATACCTCAGTGATTCTGAAATGGCTTATCAACAAAGGTTACCAGGTTATTTGCTTCGTTGCCGACGTAGGTCAGGGTGAAAATTTCAGGGAGGTTGAGGCTAAAGCTATAGCACTGGGTGCTTCAAAGGTATTTGTTGAGGACCTTAAAAGCGAGCTTGTGGTCGAATATATCTTCCCGGCTTTGCGCGGGAATGCACTTTATGAAGGCAGATATTTGCTGGGTACGGCCATCGCCCGGCCATTGATTGCCAAACGGCAGGTTGAAATTGCAAAAAGAGAAGGTTGCACCTATCTGGCTCACGGAGCTACCGGCCAGGGAAATGACCAGGGACGCTGTGCATATATCCCGATTAAACAAACTATTGATAAAAGCTATAGCGAAGATGAGAACCTGATGCATATCAGCCATGAAGCCGGGATATTGGAGAGTCCAGCTGCCAGGTGTCCTGAGCATGTGTATTCAAAAACGTTATCGCCTATGCATGCCCCTGATAAGGAAACACTCATTGAGATTGAATTCCATAATGGCACCCCGGTACGGATAAAAAATCTGAATGATGGCATCGAAAAGTGTGATCCGATGGAGCTTTTTACTTACGCCAACCATATTGCCGGAGTAAACGGGATCGGCCGCATCGATCTGGTTGAGAACCGTTTTATCGGTATTAAGTCGCGTGGGATCTACGAAACTCCGGGGGGATATCTGCTCTGGGCAGCTCACCGCGATCTGGAAGGCATTGCCATGGACAAAGAAGTTATGCACCTCAGGGATATGCTGACCCCTAAATTTTCAGAACTGATTTATAACGGATTGTGGTTTTCGCCGGAGATGGATTTTCTCATGGCAGCTTTTAACAAGAGCCAGGAGCAGATTACCGGAACTGTTGTGGTGTCATTGTATAAGGGCAATGCAATGCCGGTTTACCGTGAATCCCCCGTCAGCCTGTATGACCAGAATCTGTCGTCCATGGATGTTGAGGGTGGATTCGATGCAACCGACAGCCGTGGCTTTATCAACATAAATGCCATTCGCCTGAAAGCTCATTACCTGGTTCTGCGTAAGAAGCAACCGTATCAATGGCGTCCCGGTATACTTAAATAGTAAAATTATGAAGCTCTGGCAAACTGCTGATTCCATGGATGTCCGGATCGAAGCTTTTAACATAGGCAATGATCCGGTTCTCGATCAGGAATTGATCCCTTTCGATTGTTTGGCCACGATCGCGCATGTGACAATGCTTCAGGAAATTGGTATCCTCACTGCCTCTGAAACTGAGAAGCTGATCGCTGCCCTGAATGAATTGATCATTCTGCATGGCCGCGGGCGGTTTCAGGTACGGCCTGATCAGGAAGACGGCCACACTGCAATCGAGGATTTCCTGACCAGCCTGCTGGGTGATACAGGTAAAAAGGTGCACACAGGCCGCTCAAGGAATGACCAGGTTTTAACCGCTCTCAGGCTATATGAAAAATTCGCTCTTGAAGAATTAATTCAATTAGCCGAAAACATGGCAGCCTCACTTCAGCAATTCGCTCTGGCAAATGCCGGCTTGCCGTTGCCCGGTTTTACGCATACCCGGAAAGCAATGCCATTTTCAGTAAAAGATTGGGCAATGGCTTTTCATGACGCCCTGAAGGATGATATAAATTTGCTGCACGGTACTTATACGCTGATCGATCAAAACCCCCTTGGAACCGGCGCCGGATATGGCGTACCTTTGCCGCTTAACCGTCAGTCAACCACTGATTTATTGGGGTTCGACCGGATCATGGAAAATCCGATGTACGCTCAGAACAGCAGGGGGAAATTTGAATCGAGAATCCTGAACGATTGTTTGATGATTCTTTATGATCTTAACAAATGGGCATCCGACCTGATCTTTTTCACACTTCCTGATTTGGGCTATTTCAACCTGGATCCTTCAATGGTAATCGGCTCCTCAATAATGCCTCATAAGAAAAACCCTGATGTACTCGAACTTATCAGGGCCTCGTATCATCAGGTTGCCGGATATGAATATCAGCTGCGGATGACTCCTCTAAACCTGATCTCAGGATATCACCGGGATCTGCAATACACGAAGGAACCATTGATGAAGGGAATGAAAACCTGCCGTGATGTTTTAGGAGCCAGTCAGGTTGTTATGAAAGGACTAACAGCCAATCCGGATAACCTTAACCGGGCCATGACCAGTGAACTGCAGTCGGTTCAAAAAGTTATGGATCTTGTTAATTCAGGGATGCCGTTCCGAGATGCCTACCACCAGATTAAAAGCATGGAACAGGAATAATGGTTGAAACCTGGGGTTATTCAGAGAGGCCAGTAGGTGCCGGGTAACCTCCTCTTCTATGACTAACCCCAGACTTCAGAGGCTGTGTAATAATGCTGAAACCCCTGCCAATACCAAGGTGTTAAAATTATGTTGCCCCCGGCTTCAGCCGGGGGATAATAATGATAATCAATGAATTAATGGACTTTAGTCCAATTTTTTAACCTCTTTGCCAAATGTCCATCAGAATTTGGACTAAAGTCCATAAGGCTTTGTGTATCAATATAATCCCCCAAATAAATTTGGGGGCAACATAGAAGAGCGACCCTGATAATTGAAGCGGTTGTCATATTATTACACAGCCTCTAAAGTCTGGGGATTTTGTCCAAGCCCCTGGATACCGCTGAAGCTCAGCTGCTAACGCTACTGAGTGGCATAATACAGGCACGCAACTTTTAGCCCGCACTCAGCACATTTGGGTTTCCTCGCCTGGCAAACATAACGGCCATGCAAAATTAGCCAATGGTGTGCGATGGAACGCAAATCCGCAGGAATATAACGCGTTAGCTGTTTCTCCGTTTCGAGAGGGTTCCTGGCACCTACTGTCAATCCAATCCTGGCTGATACCCTGAAAACATGCGTATCCACGGCAAGAACCTGTTTCTGAAATGCCACTGCTGCGATAACGCTGGCCGTCTTCCTTCCGATACCCGGAATGGTCATCAATTGTTCGACTTCCTGCGGAAGACGGCCAGCGTAATCATCTGCAATTTTCCGGGAGGCATTTATCAGATGCTCGGTTTTGTTATTCGGATAAGAACATGTTTTGATCAGCTCAAAAACATCTTCACGATTGGCAGAAGCCAGACTCTCAACCGTTGGATACCGGTCGTAAAAGGCAGGGGTAATCAGATTAACCCGTTTATCAGTGCATTGGGCTGAAAGAATTACAGCAACCATTAATTGATAGGGATTCCCATGCTTCAGCTCAGTTTCCGCAACCGGCAGATTTATCCTGAACCAATCAATTACATGGCTGAATCTTTCTTCCGTTGTCATTTAGGTTTTGAAGGAGCACTGAAAAAATAGCTTTTCCCCTGGAAAACTTTTAAAAACAGGCTCCCGTTTTCTCCTGAGAAATAGCTGGTGCTGTTTTCGCTTGAGTTAAGTACAGTTCCCTTGGCATCTCTAAATGCCTTGATTTCAACAGGCTTCATGTTATTACCGGTCAAAATAATCTTTAACGGTTCGGTTGTTACTGCGGCCGGAATAAAGTCATCACGGAAATCAGCTCCAATCAAATAAGATACATTTGTCAGATATCCGGCCATTCGGGTTGAATCAACCGGGACCCCGTTAAGTGACCACCTGTTTTCTTGCTTAGTCAGCGTAAAGGAACTATCAGCAGGGTAATTAAAACTGATCTGCATCAGATCATTCTGGTTCCCCCTGTATATATTCTTGTCTCTCAAACTGTTGATATCGCGGTTAAAAGTCATGCTTAAGTATCCCTCAACCGCATATACATCCTTTTCATTATTAACCCTGACATAGGTACTGGGTTTTCTGGTTGTCTGATTATAGGAAAACCGTCCGAGCGTTATTTCTGTTTTGTCATTCTTTCGTCCATAAATAACAACCTTAACACCAAGAGAATCAGTGATGTCGAAATCTTTCCAAAGTTCTTTTTTGTTGGCAACCAATCTTTCCGGAGTCATATTCGCCAGCTCGTCAACAATCCCTTTAATCATTTCCTGATCGGCAGCGAACATTTTTCCATCGACCTTGAGTTTCCAAACCGTATCTTCCAGGAAAACATCCACGTTTTTATTACCGGCATTTTTAGGATATATAGATATCTTTTTAATGTCATTAGCCTGTATTTCAACAATATCCTTTCTGAATGTCCGCTCTCCTTTTGAGGATTTTATCAATTCGTTGGCTCCAACTGCCACCAAAAGAACTGCTAAAACAATGAGTAAAGCACGATTATTCTTATTCTTAGACATGGCCTTCCTCCATTCTTTTGTTCCTTAAGTTTCGATTGTACTGCGACCTGAAGATTCCGTAAATGAACACCAATAGCAAAGGAAGCAGGAAGTTGAAGTACTTCAGAAACACCTTCTTGCCATCTTCTATCTGTTTAAGCGGCCTGCTGGTGACGCCTTTTGTCCTCAATTCAATCAGGCCGGTATCATCCGAAAGAAAATCAATCG
Source organism: Bacteroidia bacterium (assembly GCA_026391235.1). The sequence continues at coordinate 8,380 of JAPLDV010000146.1, forward strand.
AATTGACCATAAAGCTGATGTTGTCAGGACTCTGCTGACGAGCCTGGTCGCCTTCGCCATTCACCGCAAAATCCCCGTCTCCGATTAAAACAATCTTTGATTGATTCTGACCGGCAATTTTGCCGGTTAAAACACCCGCCTTTTCTGAGGTCTGGGCAATGGGGACAAATATTTTTGTTGTATCCCCGGTATAACTTATTGTACTGGCAAAAGGCAATAATACCGATTCCAGCCCCTTTGTTATCGGATGGTCAGCAAATTTCGAAATCTGAGGGAGGTATGGAAATTGTATCGTGGTATTGTAAGTAAACATACCTTGCTGCTGCCTTACATTAATTGGGGCACATCGGCTGTCAACCACAAAGTTGCTCTCTACCATCAAACCTTTTCCCATTAACCAGGTTTCGAGCCCTGTATTCAACACGAGTCCTCTTTGTACACTGAGGTTGCCTTCAACACGATTGATTGCGATATACAAATTACCACCTTTAGCCAGAAATTCATCAAGCTGAGCCAAATGACTGGGTGGGATTGTATCCTTTGGAGCAATCAATGCGATAGTATTGAACTTCATCAGGTTTTTGGCCGTATCAGTAATGAATACAGGCTCAACCTCATACAATACGCTTAAGGCAGTATAAGCTTGTGTCATAGCTGCTATTCCCGGTTCGCCGTGTCCTTGAATAATACCAATGGCTGGCTTGTTTTTAACAGAGATCTTTTTAATGGCTGAGGATAACGCATATTCCATAGCGGCACCTGGTCGCATAAATGGAATTCTTTCCGATTCTTCCCCG
>JAPLDV010000840.1 GCA_026391235.1 Bacteroidia bacterium
AGAATCAATGTGGCCGGAGCCAGGGCGCTTGCAGAGGCTGCAAATGGATTATGGAAATCCATTGCAGATAGGGATCTTACCTCCTTCGGTAACTATTTTAGGGCATCGTTCGAGGCGCAAATTGCCATGTTTCCCCATATGGTCACACCCAAAATTACGGAAAGAAGTAAATCTTATGAAACGAGCATTGGCTAATCCCACAAAAGGAGATGTAAATGAATTTGCGAGTTCCATGAGTACTTACTGATATTCAATAATATAACAAATATTTTTACGAGTGAAAAAGAGGCCCGTGGCTGGAAAATATCGGGGGCCGGTGGGGGTGGCTACCTCGTTTTGGTCTCCGAAAAACCGGTTGCAAATGCCATGCAAATAATGATTAGAAGAGATAATGAAACGGGGAACGGGGAAGTGAAAGAGCCTCAGAAACCCACCCCTGCCCCTCCCGGGAGGGGACGTGCCCTGTAGCGTGATTTTTCAAAATACCAAGGCTGAGCGAAGCCGTCCCCTCTTGGGAGGGGACGGGGGTGGGTCCAGACCATGAGAAAATTTGCTTTGCAAACAAAATAATTTACTAAATTTACGGCAGTTAAAAACTAAAGAGATGAAGAGTTTTACTATCTCAATTCCAGACACCAAAGAAGATATTTTCATTGAAATGATGAAAAGTATTTCTTTTGTAAAGAATATTAAGGAAGAAACTTCTACTATCATACCTCAGGCGCATAAGGATATTGTCCGCAACAGGATTCAAGCTATGGAAAATCACCCTGAGAGCTGTCTTAAATGGGAGGATATTGAGCATAAAATACAACTTTAACCGTGTTGTATCAAGTCATATTTGCATCCGAAGTCTACTCCGATTTGCAAGCAGGTGTAGATTTCTATAATTCCAGGAAGAAAGGCTTGGGAAAACGATTCTTCAAAGCATTTAAAATTCAGCTATCACTAATTAAATCAAATGCTTTCGGTTTTCAAGTGCGGTATGATGATGTACGTTGCCTTCCATTGACTACATTTCCATATACCGTCCATTACCGAGTAGTTCAGGAAATCAAAAAGATTGAAATTATTGCCGTATTCTGCGATTACCTTGATCCCAAAATTTGGGACGATCGGTTGATTTAATCTTTCTCCCTTCGTTTGCTTCAAAGGAGCCCAAACTGCTCGTCTGCGACGACTTCACCTGCGACATGTACGAATCCCTCATCAACCCACCCCTACCCCTAACATGCATTTCAACGAGCCTCTGCAACCCACCCCTGCCCCTCCCAGGAGGGGACGTACCCTGTAGCGTGATTGGTAAGAATACAAAAAGGATGTGCGAAGCCATCCCCTCCTGGGAGGGGCCGGGGGTGGGTCCATGCACCCAGTAGCACCTACCCAAAGGGGCCGGGGGTGGGTCCAAGCACTCAGGGCAAGTGACACGGATGGTACAGATGACCACTGATAAAAACAATTTAAAAATCAGTGTCAGTCTGTTTAATCTGTGTCACTTGTACTGAGCCTGTCGAAGTATCTGTGTTCCATTGATACGGTCTGCAAAAGTGTTATGAATGAATTTGCTATCTTCGTAAAAAAAAATATACAATGACAACAATTGTAATCAGACCAAAGAATAAGGCAGAAAAAGAGTTTCTCAGCCGTCTGTTAAAGAAGATGAACATCGAGTCTCAGTTCATTGAAGAGCCTATGCCAAATTTGGAAACAAAAAAAGCAATAGAAGATGTTGAGCATAGAAAGGGAACAAAAGTGAAAGATTCACAAGAGCTCTTTTCTAAATTAGGTATTTAACAAAGCCTCAAATTGTTTCAATACATCTGGCTCACCAGAACAGGTACTCACTCCGATTTATTTTCTTAGAGACATACTTTCCAACTCAGAAATATCATCAGGGACAAAATTGTTTTCGTAGGTCCGCATCCGGCACTCTTTATACTGCAGTAATCGAAAAAAGTT
>JAPLDV010000193.1 GCA_026391235.1 Bacteroidia bacterium
GGAATTATGAAGAAAACCCCATCAGAGTACCGCAGGGATTTTAAAAAGTTTTGACGTTAATGTGAAATACTGATCAGGAATTGAACGCTGAAGTTAATATTGTATCGGAACTTGTCAACAATTGATACAAATAATACAGCTTTCTGCTGTTTCTTCAAAAAAGGATGGTAATGATTTCAATTAAAAGTATTACCGATGAAAATTATTGATTATCAAGTAAATACATTTAATCTATCAGAGTTTAGCTGGATTAATCGACCCCGGTTTTTTTCTTTGGATAATAACCGTCTGACCCTCATCACCGACCCGGAAACCGATTTCTGGCAACGAACTTATTATGGTTTTCAAAACGACAATGGTCATGCCTTCATTAAAGAGATTGAAGGTGACTTTACTTTTGTGGTAAAGTCTGACTTTGATGCTGTAAATCAATACGATCAATGTGGAATTATCCTGTATCTTAATCAGGATAACTGGGTAAAGGCATCCATCGAATATGAGAATCAAGAATTTGCCCGTCTGGGTTCAGTGGTCACCAATTTTGGTTTTTCAGATTGGGCATCAACAGATATTTCCTCAGAGGTTAAATCTATGTGGTACCGGTTGAGCCGCAAAGGACAAGATTTTTGTATTGAATATTCCTCTGATGGGGAACATTATCTTCAGATGCGGATTTTTCATATACACGTCCCTGTACTGATTGCGAGAGTGGGCGTTTACGCCTGCAGTCCGTTGAAGTCAGGTTTCAAAGCAGCCTTTTCAAATTTTGAATTCGGGTTGTGTAAATGGGCTGACCATCATTAACTAAAAAATAATGAAATATATGAAATGGAATTTATTTCAAACATTTACATTGATTTTCGCTTGCATATTTTCCATTTGTTTTATTTCTTGTAAAACAGAGACAAAGCGGATGGAAATTAAATCTGAAGCAGTGGCTTATGAGGATGTTCCTATCGTGCAGGAATTCCACGATGCCTATAAAATCAGTAATATCCCTGATGATAACGAAGTTCGGAGCATTGCGGTGGACCACAACTCAAATGTCTGGATTGCAACGGTTTCCGGTGTTTTTGTGAAAAAGGCCGAAAGCCGGGCCTGGGATCCTGTTATCACCGGTGATGACCGCGGACCGGCCTATTCGGTTATCGTTAATCCGGATGGAGATGTTTTACTGGGAACCTGGGACGGGATATTCAGATATAACAATCATCAGCTTCAAAAGGAAGAGGGTCCAAAACCTCCAGTATCAGTAATTTGTAATGATGGGAATGGAAATTTCGCATTAGGGCCATACGGAATATGGCGCTGCACATCCAATAAATGGGAACGGCAGAACTACAAGATATCGCGTTCGGTTCGTGATGCCATTACCGACGAAAAGGGTAATCTGTGGATTGCAACCGATGTCGGGCTCTATCTTTGCAAAGATGGCAAAACTAAATTATACCAGGATGTTACGGAAATGATCAGCTGCTACGTCAAGGCAATTTCTTTCGGCCCCGACGGAAATATCTGGGCCGGGGTGATGGGTGGCGTTTCAATCAGGGATAGTGAGCACCTGATCAAAAATCTGACTTCCAAAGATGGAATTCCTTCAGCATCAGTAAACTGTATCAGTCAATCACCCGATGGTACGATGTGGGTCGGAACCGATGTCGGGGTGGTCCGTTTTGCAAAAGATGGCTCGCATTCATTGCGTTTCAGCAAACGCTGGTTAACCGACAACAAGGTTACCGATATTGCTTTCGATGGCGCAGGGAATGCATGGATAGCCACTGCCAATGGAGTAAGCGCTATCAAACGGCGGATGATGACCCTGAAGGACAAGGAGCAGGACTTTTACAGCCAATTAATGAAAAAACACATCCGTGATCCCTGGACATGCGGGATCCTGAGATTGGAAATTCCCGGAGATACCGCCTCCTGGCGCAATTCGGATGACGACAACGATGGAGAATACACCGGAGGCTATCTGGCCATGGAGAGTTTCAGATATGCCGTAACCAAAAGTGAAGATGCCAGGATCAAAGCACGAAAAGCTTTTGATTTCCTGAGATTTCTGCAGCAGGTAACCGGGACCGAAGGGTTCTTTGCCCGCTCAGTTGTTCCGGTGGATTGGACCAACGTAAATGACGGGAACCGAACGTACACCCAAAAACAACTTGCCGAGGAGTTGGTAAAAGATCCGCGTTATAAGCCGGTTGAACAAAGATGGCGGAAATCGGCTGATGGCAAATGGCTGTGGAAAGGAGATACCAGCAGCGACGAAATGGACGGACACATGATGGGCTATTTTTTCTATTATGAGCTGGCAGCCGGTGAGGATGAAAAAATCCTGATCCGCAACCATGTGAAATTAATTATGGACCAGTTGATTAGCATCGGTTATAATCTGGTTGATATCGACGGAACACATACCCGATGGTCGGTCTGGTCACCGGAACAGTTAAACCGTGACCCCGACTGGGCTTCGGAAAAAGCTCTAAATTCATTTGAACTTCTGGCCTATCTCAAGTTTGCAGCCCACATTACCGGTGACGAAAAGTATGAAAAGGAATATCGCCGGCTGATTGATGAGGAAAATTATCTGGAAAATGCATCGTATCTCAATAAAAAAAATCCAGCCTGGCAGATCTATTTCGATCGTACCCTGGAAGGCTATCTTTTCCCTATTCTGCTGAGGTATGAAAAGGACCCCGGGCTGCATGAATTTTATATTAAACTGATCAACGAATGGATGGCTATTCAACCGGCCGGGGAAAACCTGATCAATAACCTGACCTATGCTTTTGCGACTGGCCAGACAGTCAATGTGTCCCAAACGATTGATTTTCTGAAGGATGCGCCTCTCGATCTGGTTGATTGGCCTATTGATCATACTTTGCGCGAAGATGTTCAGATTGTGAGGAGCCCGATCCTTGAAGAAATTCAGATCTCGGAACTACCGCCGGCAAGTGAGCGGTCGACGGTAAGATGGGATAAAAATCCCTGGGCCGCTGTGCAGGGAGATCTGCAGCAGGTGAGGGAACCGGTATTCTGGCTTTGGCCCTATTGGATGTCGAGGTATTTTAATATAATCTCAAAAGAATAATAGAACGCAGATAACGCTGATTGCTTATGATCAAAAATGATTTTTATTAACAGGATTTCTAACAAATACCTGAACAGTAACATTTTAAAATCTGAATAAATCATAAAAAATCATAAAAACCTGTATCATCAGCGTTCAATTCCTAACGTTCACAAAACATATTCACAAGGAACATGAAAAATAAAGATCTGTCAAGAATCGCTTCGCTCGATCAGTTCCGGGGGTTTGCAATCTTCGGAATGATATTGGTGAATTACCTCGGATATTTTGAGGCAATTCCGGAAACCTTCAAACATCCTCGCTTCGGAATGACTTTTGCCAACGCCATTGCGCCCTGGTTTCTGTTTGCGGTGGGCATGGGCTTCTATATGTCTTTGACCCGGAACATCCAAAAACTGGGAAAACGGAAAAGCTATCTTGCAGCCATAAAACGCTATTCCATTCTGATTATCATTGGAATAGTGGTGTACGGGCCTGATCCGGTATGTGATATGTGGGATGCCCTGGTTGATATAGGGTTTGCCGGATTGCTGACCCTGCCTTTTATTCTCGCTAAACGATGGATCAGGATTTCCATGGCTATTACATATCTGGTTATTTATCAGTGTTTATTTGCATTCACCGGCTATGGCGAATGGACCATGCAGCACAGCATCGACGGGGGACCTTTGGGAATTTTCAGCTGGGCCTCTATTCTGCTTTTTGGTACGATTCTGATGGATGACTTGCGCAACTCCAGCCCTTCTGTTTTCATGAAACGCTCGCTGATTGTCGGATGCATCCTGATGGCGGTGGGTTTTGGTCTGTCTCTTTTACAGCCGTCAACCTTGTGGCAATTCTCCCAAAGGAGCATGACCATGGCATATCCGATATTTGCCTCAGGGTTAAGTTTTGTAACATTTGTACTGTTTTATTGGCTCAACGATATTAAAAAGATAGAAATTCCGCACCTGACCATATTTGGAATGAATCCGCTTGTTTTGTATATCGTGCAACAGGTGTTAATTGAATTTCACGGCAGTCTCCTGCCCAAGAATGCACCGGTGTGGCAGGCCCTGTGTGGTTTTGTGGTTATTTATCTGCTGTGCTTTATTGTTGCAAGGTATATGGATAAGAATAGGGTGGTGGTGAAGATCTGAGATTTCCACCCTCATTAGCAAAAGACAAAGGAGAGCTAAACATGACCAAAAGATCCAGGATTGAAATAGTAATAGCCCTGTTGCTGACCACCGGTTCCTTATCTGCCCAAAACCATGACCAGGCCTGGCTCGGGATTCCTGAAATTATTATGACAGATGGCGGAATCGGCCCCAACAAAGCGGGGAAATCAACGAATTATTCAGCGACAATTAATCTTGCTGCAGCTTTCGACACCAGACTGATGCGGCGGATAGCTGAAAATATGGGCGAGGAAACACAGGCAAAATGGACGGGGATGAAGTAATCCAGCTTTATATTCATGATGTTAAATCGAGAGTTGAAAGGGAGATAAAAGCCCTGAAAGGGTTTGAAAGGGTTAATCTGAAAATGGGAGCAAGCAAAGAAATCTTTTTCAAAATCGATAAAAGCCATCTGAGTTTTTATGATGCAGAATCGAAAAACTGGGTTGCAGAGCGAGGCCAGTTCGAGGTGCTGATCGGGAGTTCCTCGAGAGATATCCTGGCTACCAGCCAATTTACACTTAAGTAAAAGTACCCACCCCCCTGACCCCCTCCCTGAAAAAGGGAGGGGGAATGAGCAACAAGTTTCCCTCGGAGAGGAGCCCCTCCCTTTTTCAGGGAGGGGTTGGGGTGGGTACTTAATGACAAGTTATATAGTAGTACACCAAGATCAAAAACATCAACATGAAGATACTAATAATAGCATGGTTCCTGGGAATCCTGCTCACTGTCTCCTGCACGTCTGAAAAGATCAGGCCTGAAGTAACAGCCCTTCGCTGTGAATATGTTGCTAATCCTTTGGGACTGGATGTATCAGCTCCCCGTCTTTCGTGGCAGATGAAGAAAGAGGTGCGCGGGGCCAGACAGACAGCTTACCGGATCATCGCGGCAACAAGCGACAGCCTGCTGCTGAAGGATACTCCTGACCTGTGGGATTCCGGTGAAATCAAATCCGGCCAGTCCATCCAGGTCGTTTATGCAGGAAAACCATTGCAATCCGGGATGGGTGTCAGCTGGAAGGTGCAGATACGGGATGAAAATAACCAGGTATCCGCCTGGAGCTACATCTCCCATT
>JAPLDV010000794.1 GCA_026391235.1 Bacteroidia bacterium
CCAGCACTATTTTAATGGTTTTCATAACTGTCATCGCGATCTGTTCACCGGTAAAACAAAGGTGAGGTTTCTTTTCGTGCTAGTTGTAAAAATAGTGAAAAAGTCACTGCGGGGTGCGATGGTTCAAACTTGGCACCACGAAAATTCAGAATTTTTCAACAGTCTGTTTAATTGTATGTTAGATTATTCTATGAGTACTTCCACTCATAACCGTATAGGGGTTTCCACTCATTATTATATGAGTATTTCCACTGTTGTCTGATAATAATTCGTGATCTAACTTTAACGTATGATTACGGATATACAAATAACTTAGTAAGAATTGCCGGGATGAACAACCTCAAAACGAACATACCATTCCATAGTACTTCAATCCTGGAGGGGACGCTCCTGCGAAAGCAAGCCGATACCATTTCCTGGCCCCAATTGCTCACCCCTGTGCCACCAGACACCGTTTTTGAAGACTTACGGGTTCCATCCCTGACGAAAAGAGGTCATGCCCGGCATCATATAAAAAAGAGTGTTGAATCAGTCATGCGAAACTTAAATTAAATAATTAAATCTTTAAACACATGAAAAAAACAATCCTGGTTTTTACTTTTATTTTATCATTTCCTTTCTTAACGAATGTTAAGAGTGCCGAAACTGCTTGCGCTATTTGTGCATCTGAAAACTATTATTCGGGGGGCATGTACGAAACCAATAACAACAAATGCTATTCGGGGGACACATTTTGTTTTACCGAAAAGAATTGTAATAGCGGTGGACATTGGGGGTGCAATGAAAAAATTTGCAGAACTTGGTATGGGACCTGTAAAGCTAAACCTAAAACAACTGTTATTTAGACATATTGCAAATATTACAACAACTTACAAATTGATTTTGAGATGAAAAAAAAAATTATTACCATTTGCTTTTTAGTTGGAATCCTTTTGACAATTTCAACTAATGATTTGAAATCGGCAGGTCCAGTTCCAATTTGGTGCGAAAATTGTATTGTATGGAGATGGACACCAAACGGATTATTAGGTACTTTAACCTTTGCAGGCAAATGTTTTATCGAGGGCTGGGATTGTGGCGATATTAAAAATTGCCAATCCGGCGAAAGTAATTGCCCGTCTGAAGTAATTTGTCGTCTATGGGATTGGTCTTGCCTCTTAGTACGTCATTAACCAGAGTAAAATTTTCAATAGTGCTAGGAAGTGATATTGTAATTTTTGTGCTCAAAATGGAACATTAATCTGCTTTTAGGAATGGAGGGTTTTAATTCTTTATCAAATTTCTGATTTGTAGAGAAGCCCTCCATTTATATTTTCCATTGAACCTGAGATTATTAACCAAAAGACATCTGATAAATGAGTTACCGCCTTATCATTTTAGCTATTTTATCAATTTTTTGTTCATGTCACAATAATTCAATTGATAAAAACCCAATAAAGAAAATCAAGTTGTATGAAAATTTAAGCACAGAATGCGAGATTAAATTAAGTTCTATTGCAGAAAATATTAGTTATGTACAATTAGAAACAAATGATAGTTGCATTGTTGGACGAATTGATTCCTTTATTGCAGGTAAAGAGTTCTTTTTGGTATATGATCGAATGCTGATTAATTTACTAATGTTCGATCATGAGGGTAAATTCCTGCGGAAAATCTCAAATAATGGGGAGGGACCTGAGGAATTTAACAAAATACAGTGCTTTGATATGGATGAAGTTAGAAAGGAAATATATATTGTTACATACGACTGGAAACTTAAGGTTTTTAATTATTCTGGAAAATGTTTAAGTTCATTTAACTTCGCATTTGTTCCATTCAAGATTCGAAAAATTGATCGTGGATTTCAGTTGGTATATCAGCATCCATGGTCACGAGCATTTGGAGGTTTTGGCTTCGGTTTTTGTGACTTTAAAGGTAATTTAGTTAAAAAAGATCTCCCACGACCATTTAATTTTGGAATGAATAGCGATCCAGCAAGATTCCCTACTGCATATATATTTAGAGATACTTTATGTTTTTGGGAACAATATCAAGATACTATATGGGGCTATTCAAAAGACCTTAGTGTTAAGCCTAGATGGGTCCTTGATTTTGGAAAGCAATTTTCAACTAAAGAGAAGTATGACGATTTGCAAAATGGACGGTTTCCGTTAGGCTTAGAGGTTTATGGTTTTATTGAGGATGAAAAAAGATTTTATATTTTAAGTGTATTAAATAACCTAAGGAATTTCATTGTTTATGATAAGTCAAATAGCCAAGTATACAAACCAGTGGTAAAGAATCCTATTCAAAATTTTGGGTTCATCAATGATATTGATGGTGGTCTTCCTTTTTGGCCCTCAACATGCTTTAGTAATGAATTGTTTTCTATTATTGAACCTTCTCAACTTTTTATGTTGAAGAAAACAAAGAATTACCAAAATGAAAGTATGAAACAAAATCCTAAATCGATTGAACTAAAAAGATTGATTAATAATATTAATGATTATTCAAATCCGATTATCGCAATTGTTAAATTAAAAAATTAATTATGAATATTCTATTTAAAATCGTTTGTATTTTTTTTCTTACATTTTCCTTTAGTTGTAATAATACATCTACCGTTCCTGAAACTGCCAAGGATGAAAAAGCCTTATATTACGAAGATTTTCTCAAGAATCTTTATTTTTCGAATTTGGCTAATAGTAATTCGCGGATTGCTTCAACGATTCTTGTTAAAGATCAGAATGGAGATTCTATTGGTTTTTCACAAATCATTGGTAAAATGAAATATAAGTTGGTTTTGCATTATCCGGAACCTGAGTGCATAGCTTGTTTACAGGAACAATTATTAGTACTCAAAAAAGTAAAGGATTGTATTGATAACGATATATTTCTTTTTATAGTGTCATTTATTAATATTCGACCTTTTGCTGTAATTCTTAAGGCCTCAAATATCCCTTATAAATATTACAATTTGGGATTTAAAGATCTTGGCATTGTTGGTCAAGATAGAATGTTTTATTGTCTTGTTGATAAAAACGGAGTGATGAGTAACTTTTTTTATCCAGATAAGGCATTTCCTGCTATTACGTATCTCTATTTAAGAATTGTTTTACAAAAATATTTTAATAGTCCCCCTTCTTGTTTTCCGGCTGACTCAATCTGACTTCGGCTATTTTTCATATTAATTAATCATCTATTATGATAATGATTTTTAAAAGAAAGCATCTTTGCGAATTTGCAAACGGGTTTGAGCTATTCCCGAAGTTACCACTTTTGCTGATAATCTACCTGTGCGGAATTTTTGTTTCCTGTTCTAATCGTTCAGTAGAGAACGAAGATTGCAAAACAATTAATGTTGTTGAGGGATTGCAATGCAAGGGGAAGTTAGCCTTAAGTGATATTGTCTCGGATTTTGAGGTTATTAAACTTTCAAATGAAAAGGAATGTCAATTCGTTAATACCAGATGGTTAACTGTTGGGAAAAATGTCGTAGTGATTGGTTGCGACATCACTGAAAAGGTATTAGTCTTTAATTCGAAGGGACAGTTTTTGAGATCAATTGCCTCAAAAGGGAAAGGACCCGGACAATACCAAGGATTAAGTGGGGTCAGTTTATGCCCTAAAGAAAATGTGGTGGCAATCGGGGATTCCTATAGCCGGAAAGTACTGCTATACTCTGTTGATGGAACATTCATTAAAGAAAAATCTCTTCAAGAGATTTCACAATCAATTTTCATCGATGGTTTGAGTTTCTTAACTGATAGCTTGCTGGCTATCCGTTTTAGGAGACCTGCTATGCCAGTAGATGATTTTTCTAAATTTGCTATCCTTGATCAAAATCTGGACCTTGTAAGATATAACAGCCCATGCATAAATCGGGAAGATGCCTCAATACCGGGACTTATTTATGCATCCTTTAATAAAACTATTAATGGTTTTATGTTTTGGGAAGAATACTATGATACAATTTACAGTTTTGATAAAAAGCTTGAATCAAAGAAAGCGAATTTGAAATTTGATTTTGGGAACACAGGAGTATCACCAATAATTATTGGTGACATCAACGCGACCTTTAGAAATCGTAGCGACATCAATTACTTATGGAAAGTTTTTGAGTTGAAATCCCAAATACTCGCTTATGGAGTATCGCACGGCGAGCATTTTCTACTAGTTTGGGATAAAACCAAGAATTTAAGTTTCTCGATTCCATTTGAAAATAATTGTAAATCAAATTTTGAAAATCGTCCTTCAATCATTAATGATTTATATGCAATTGAACCTGTACACCTGAGAGGGTATCAACCTGATGATGGTATACTTTTAACAACTATTGAACCGAAATCAGTGGCAGCAGATTATGATTTTTCCTGCTTGAGAATGAAATTTGTTACCAATCCGGCTAAAAGGGATTCACTGTTTAATATGATTCAAGGAGAAAAGGATTTGAATTATTTTATAATCAAGCTTTTGTTAAAGTGATTGTGTGAAGATTTCACCTATCCTTTCGGTGGCCATTTGTTGTGGGTGGCATTATAGCTGGCCGGGTATGGCAACGATCACCATTGTGGTAATCATTGCCGCCTGTGAGAGAGGCCTTTCCCAGGATTCCGATGCTCTTTCCGTTGTTGCAGCGAAAGATTGGTTCGAGCAAAACCATTCCCCATTCCTGGCACTGAAAATGGGCAATGAGCAAAGCAAAAAACTGGTTATCAGACCAAGGTGGACCGAATCATTCAGCTCCCGGAAAGGCAAATGGGAGTTCGTTGAATCGCTGATCGAGGGCCAGGGCAGGTTTGGATTCGCCACCCAGGCCAGTGCCGGAAAATGGAAAGAATCAGAAAACTTCGGTTACCTGAATTCCCTGTCCAGGCTGGTGGTCCTGAAAAACAATCAGACCGGGGCGATGGTGTCATTTATCATGACCATTATAGGGGAATCGGAGTATTTGGAAAAGAACCAATTCAAGCTCTGGAAAAACTCCTATCTTAGCATCAGAAACGACTTCAACGGGCTTGTCCTGTATCATTACCTGACCGGAAGATTCGTAAACGGATGGTTCTTTGAAAAAGGAGAAACCAACAAAACGGTTAGGTTTGCAACGGGTGGAGAGTTGCCAATACAACTCAAGACAACTGGTTGGTATGAAATTACCATTCAAGCCTATTATCAGGATTGTTTGAGTTATTGGACCGTGGGGGAGTATCCAACAGGTCATAATCCGGATCATTGGTCTTACACAGAAAACTGTGGCGAAATATACACCAAGGAGGAAGTGATCATCGTTGTCCCAACCGGAACCGGTACCGGAACGGGTACAGGTAAGGGCACGGGCACAGGTACAGGTACGGGATCTTCCGGTGGTTATACTCCTGCTTTTACGAGTGGCACCCCTTGCGCCGGTGATCCGATCAATAATCCAAGAATTGCCAGTTCTGGTGGTACAGGTGTATGTGGAGGGGTTTACGGTTGCTATCGGCCGGGAAAAGATAGCGTATGCGATTTAAAAAAAGGTTTCCACGATGGTACTGACATTTACGCGCCACTTGACTCCCCCGTTTATGCAATGTACGCAGGCAAGGTTACTTTTGTAGAAAGTTCGGTACCGCGAGATACCTATGGAACGGCTGGTGATATGGGAAATTGGCTTTACATTACAAGTACACCGTCATCAACAACCGGACTTGCAAACCCCATTTCTGTTGCCTACAGCCATCTTAACAGTATTTCAGTAACAAATGGTCAGTTTGTTCAGGCTGGAGTTCAGATCGGAACCACAGGCAGTACTGGCAACGCTTGGGATACAAAAGGAGAAAAGCATGTTCATATTCAAGTTTATCCCCTAACTTCGAGTGGCGGGTTGGGAACAACCAAAATTGATCCAAAGCCGTATTTTGCAACCAAGTTTGATGATGGTGCAAATGTCCAAACACCATGTAAGAAATAATGATTGAAATTAAAACCTTAACAATCTCAAAAATGAAAAAAATAATAATTCTTGTGCTTGCCTTTAGCACCACTGTTTCAGTATTTAGCCAATTAGTAATTACCCAGCAAACAATACACGAGTACGATAATATTAAAATCAGAACTCTTGAAATCTACAAAAAGGATGATTCTTCTGGTAAAAAAGATGAGATTAATATTGACCAGTTGCATGTAGATTCAAAATTTGAAAAATTAATTGGTAAAGAATACAAGAAAGAAAAAGTCTATGATGATGCTGCCGGTTTACCGGCTGATATGAAAATCAATCAGGAAAACTTATCCAAATTAAATCATCCTTACAGGAAGCAACGAATTACCATACCCGGATTAGAATTGATGCTTCCTGTTGATAAAAGAGAGTTGGTCGAACTTATGCTCTCAACTCCGCAATATCACATTGTCCTGGAGAATGGCAAGGAGATTTATGTTGGCATGACTGCTGACCAACTCTCGGCCATTTTCCCAAAATCTTACTCTAAAAAATATCTTGAAGAATTAGGCGAATGGCAGGGAAAATACAGGGTTGTGATATTTTTTACAGATGTATTCCAAGGGGAAACAAGAATATGGGACAGAACGCTCGGACTGATTATTAATAAAGAATCAATGAAAGTTGAATTGATTTACACAAACACTCCTAATTGATAAATACTTTTTCAACCTGAAGCCCCCCATAACCCGAGGTGGTGTGGGGGGCTTTCCTTACTCAGTCACCGGAATATCGTTCTTCT
>JAPLDV010000014.1 GCA_026391235.1 Bacteroidia bacterium
TATTTTACTATTCCCTTTTCAGCCTATACAGCATCAACACCGGATTCCCTTCAATATCCATCTGGTCGATAATCTTTTTGAATTCCGGATTGGATTCCGCCCTGGCCTTCTCCACGGGATGCCGGTCCCAGATATCCATCAGGATAACCGGGTCGATCCAGCTGATCAATCCGTTCCCGATTTTCCCACCCGGAGCCATTACCGGCCAGCCCTCGTAAAAACAAAGGTATCCATCCTTATTTCCCTTATAAACGGTTAAATCCCGGTCAAATCGTCCAAAACCCCGGTAGATGTCTTTACCAAAAGTTTCCAGATAACAGTAACTATCAAATATAAAGGTCGTTCCCGGAAATAGTTTTTCATTCATATGTTTTAAGCTGGTGGCGATATGTTCACTGAACGGCAACCTGGCCATACCCGCGGTATCTCCGGAATAAGTACCGAAATCAAAAACGGCAGCAGTATCCAGTTCCATTTGCTGATTAATGCGATAGAGATTGTAATCATGATATTTAACCACAAATATTTCATTGTTGTCCCCGGCTAAATACTGTGGTGGCACCCACAATAGCCAAAGCGAATAATAGGGCAGGCAGGATTGCAAAACTCTTCCTTCCAGGTCTATGATATTCAGATGATAATAGGGCGGATCAGATCTTCCTGCGTTCCGGTCGCCTAAACAGATAATCCTGTCGTCACTGAGCATGGCCATCCTCAATGCCCAGAAATCAATTTTAAATTCCCTAAGATATTTTCCGGATGAATCATAGTAAATGATCTTCCTTCCTTCCCCATCCAGTAGAATAACTTCGTGCGAAACCGGATGAACCGCAAAATCATACATCGACAGATATTCTCCTGCGGCCTTACCTTCGTGGCTGAAACTTCCGGTAATCTTGCCAGACTGACTGATCCTTTTAATGGATTGGCCTTTATTATCCAGAACCAAAAAGTCCTGGCGGTCAGGAACAACCTTGGATATTTCACCGATTATTTTATCAGCGGAATATTCAATCGGGATGACCCTGAAATCCGAAACCAGATTTTCAAACTCTTCGGGCGCTTCCTTTTCATCAAGGATGATTTTAGGATGAAACGGGCCTGCCACCTTCTTCCCGGGATGCCCGCAGCCCGTCAGTAAACCGGATATCAGAATCAGGATGAATGGGATTTTCATGTAAGGACTATTATTGTTCGAAAATTAGGATATTATTCCATCAAATTTGCATTATACCAAACTGTATTATACCTTTGTGTATAATACCTAATAGTATAAAATGAATATCTCACCCTTTCAGTACGGAAAGATAGTGTCAGAGCGTGCTTTCGTCAACCGCACACGGGAGAAAGAGCTTCTGATCCAACACTTTAAGAGCGGGATCAATACAATACTTATCTCTCCCCGACGGTGGGGAAAAACCTCATTGGTCAAAGAATCCGTTCGCCTCGCCGGGAATAAAGGCATCAGATTTGTTTTTATTGATCTTTTCTCCATTCGCGACGAGCAGGAATTCCTGACCGCATTTGCCCGGGAGGTCATGAATGCCACCATGAATAAACGCGAGGAAATATTAAAAGATTCCAGGAGCTGGTTCAAACGAATTTTTCCGGTTATGTCCTTTGGGATTGACCCGGCCAGTGAAATCTCGATAAAATTCAACTGGGACGAAGCAAAAAAGCACCGCGAGGAAATCATTAATCTTCCTGAAATTATAGCAAAGAAAAAGAAAATCCGGATCGTCGTTTGCCTCGATGAATTCCAGAATATTGCACGATTTCCGGAGAACCTTTCCCTCGAGAAGGAACTCAGGTCCGGCTGGCAGCATCATCAAAACGTGACTTACTGCCTTTTCGGAAGTAAGCGACATATGATGCTTGAGCTTTTTAGTAAGCCGGAACGTCCGTTTTACCGATTTGGCGACATGATTCTACTGGAAAAAATTGGAGCGGCTGAATGGATTCCCTTTATTATTGAACGCTTTTCCGAATCCGCCAAAACGATTTCCGCGGACCAGTCGGAATCAATAATCCGATTGATGAACAATCACCCTTACTACATCCAGATGTATTGCGATTATGTTTGGACATTGACCTCCGATCGGGTAACAGTTGAAATCCTGGACCTGGCTTTGGAGGAGATGATCAACCACACCTCTTTTCTGTTTCAGGAAGATTTGGAAAGCCTGAGCATTACCCAGTTAAACCTTATCAAAGCAGTTTCTGCCGGGGAAACTCAATTTACCTCAAAAGCGGTCATGGATAGATTCGGGCTCGGAACACCACACAATGTCTCAAAAAATAAAGAAGTATTAAAATTTAAGGATATCTTGGATACACAAGGCAACCAGGTCACCTTTCTCGATCCGTTGTTTGAGATCTGGCTAAAAAAATTGTTTACCAAGCCATAAGAAAACCATGATAAAACCCTTGCTCCACAACCTTCTGCTCGCCTCCCTCGTTGCAATTACAATTCCAGGGAATCGCGCAATCGCTCAAAGCCCTGCATACCAGGTCTCAGGCAGTAATCTGACCGCCACAGTTACTGCCGGCGGAATTCAGTCGATCACACCGGTTTCTGGTAAAATGAGCTACCCGGTACAGTCGGTTACTCGACTCGAAGGCTGCAAAACAGTCGGGAATGTGAAAATCCGGAAACTGGCCGCTGGAGGGGTCGAGCTCGAAAGCGAACTGGTTCGTACGGAAACCTGGGATCAATGCACCCTGGTCGAACGGTTCCTGCCCGCCGGTGAAACCATCCGGTGGGAAATCGAAATACTGGGAACCGGCAAACCCTGGACCACCAAAATACAATCGGGTATCCGCTGGCCGGTGACGGAAAAATCCCGATTCTGGGCGCCCTGGAGCGATCCCCGGATCGGAAGGAAGGAATCATCCCCATCGGGAACACCTGTCCGTGATCAGCTAACCGTGCCGGCATCTGCCTTTAACTGGGGCGACCCGCTGCTTCCGCATGCTTTCGTTAACGATACCCTGTGGTACGGAGCTCCCTATTTCCGGTACGAAGAACCGCATGTCATCTTTATTCCGTATCAGCGCGACCTGCTCTGCATTCCTCTGGTCACGGTGATACAACCGGACTCGGATACTGGTTTTAGCCTGGTGCTGGATCCCAATGATGAGATTCTTGATCTCACACTCACCTCCTCAGCAGATGGAACCCTCACTTTCAACCGGATCTATAACCGCATATCCGCCAATCATCCACTCCATTTCGCCATGAACCTGGTTTATCATGAAGCCGGCTGGCGGGGCGGACTCCGATGGATGAGCAATCAGTATCCTGATTATTTTAATCCGGTTATCGCAAAAGCCCATGAAATGGCCGGAACCAGTGCCTATTCAAATTTCGATACCCATTTCGATGTCGCCAGGATGAAGAAGATGGCTTTCGCAACCAACTGGATGGCCAGCTTCGATTTTCCGTATATGGGAATGTTCATTCCACCGGTCGGGGAAAATGAAAAATGGATCCGCTTTGGCGGAGATACCACCTCTATAGCAGCCATGCGTGAATATGCCAGTACTATGAAAAAGATGGGCTTTTATGTGCTCAACTATTTCAATGTCACAGAGTTCGGCACAAAGATGGAAAGGCCAACCCCTCCTCGCAAGTTCCTGAACGATAAAGAGATATGGAAAGATCCGAATGACTTTTTCTATTATAAATTGCCTGGATCCTGGCTGCCGGTGCCTGACCGGGTGCTGAAGGATTCTGTCTATTTCCATCGTCAAACACTTCCTGGCGGGACCCACCTCACCTGGGAAGCCGGAATCGTCACCGACCCGGGGGAGCCGGTTTACAAGGAGTTCCTCCTCGATCAGGCCCGAAAACATGTGAAATATATCCCTGAAGCGTCGGGTATCGCCATCGACCGGATGGACTGGCTCCGGATGTACAACGAAAACCGCGATGACAGGGTCACCTGGTTCATCGACCGGCCGGCAAGATCCCTGATCACTTCCTGGAAGGATCTGATGAAGGAGCTTGCTCCGATCATGCATGATTCCGGTAAAACCATCTTCGTAAATAACCATGTTAAACGGATCGATCTGCTGAAAAATACGGATGGCATTTTCGATGAATTCACCAATGC
>JAPLDV010000242.1 GCA_026391235.1 Bacteroidia bacterium
CCGTACTTTCCGGATCAAGCCAGTATTTCAACTGGGTGGATGAATCCGGATATTTTTCCCAGCTCACTGAAAATTTCTGAAAATAATCGTTGAAATTAAACGAACAGCTCGCATCGCCACCTGTCAGATCTCCTACAATCCGGTGGTCCTTATTAAACAACGGAGAACCTGATGAACCGGGCTCGGTAGTTCCTACATCCCATGAACCTATCTTCCAGTGGGTATTCGCGTCATATCCTCCTCCGAAATCGCTGGTAAACACCTGTTTAAACGACTTTGATATTTTTTTTACAACGCCTCCCGGGTGGTGAATGCAGGTGACGGAATCCAGTGAAGTAAACACCCGCCGATCCCACCCTGCATAATAAGGCTCATAATTCTTCGGAGGGGTAGAACTTAGCTCTACCAGACAAAAATCCAGCTTACCGGTTGTGGCGAGGAGTTTCGAGCCCGATAAGGTATATTGGAGGGTTCCGTTTCCCGTGCCGCATGACGGACGTTCATAACGAAAAAAGAAAACAGTCTGCTCAGCATGCGTTTCACTGCCAATTGTATGATTGGCAGTGAACAACAATGGCCGGCCATCATTCCGTACATTGTTGATCAGGGCGCCGGAGCAAAGCCAAACGCCTCCGCGAACAAATTTTACTACCGCTTTCTTTTCTATCTGCCAATCAGCCCCTGCAGAACAGTTTATATCAACGTTGCACTCACCGGCAGTTGGCCTGCTAAATTCGCTGTCAAAAAATCCTTTAAAATCATGTGAGACTTTTGAAATTTCCAGGGTCGGCATGAATTCTGTGTTTGCCGGCAGGTTTAGCTCAACTGTCACCTTGTCGCCAGGTAAGGGGACCGTAGCCAGCACACCTGATGCTGTTTGATTTTCTGAGGTAAAGGCTCCCCGAATGGTTTGATAATTTGGTGTATAGAGGTAAACGCTTGCTCCTGCAGGTAATTTGAACCGGTTGAAAATCAGATTTAAGGATAATGCCCTTGGCGAACTCAGTGAAAGACGCCATATCCTGGATCCGTCATTAAGCGTTTCCCAGGTTCCATTACGGTCAGTAGTTAACTGAGTATCAAATGGATACGCAAAAACCATGGCCTTCAGTCCGGGTGAGAATGAGGAAAGATAAGAACTCTCAGCCTGGGGTGATAATCCCGGAAAAGTTACACCTGCCGGAGAGGATTTCAGTTTTAGATCCTGGCTCCAGGGCTTTCCCGGATATTCAATCTGGGCATAAAGTACGAATGGTAAAAGCAATACAATAAAAATCAATAGCGGCTTCTTCATGAGCTCCCCTGTATCGGATATGGGGTCAAAAGTAGAAATTTTAACGTAGTAGAGACGCATATATGCGTCTCTACTCATTAGTTGAAAACGATCTGGCTGGGCCCGATACCCACTTCCAGCGAATCCAGCCGGATCCCATCCGGATTATACCGGTACATCAACCCGGAAGTTGTAAACGACGGCGCGTAAAGTGTATAGATCATGTCAGTCTCAGGATCAACCCCAAAACCATACAGGTTCCCCGATATCATCAACTGACTGCCACTGCTACTTATTGAATACACCCCTCCTGCCTCAAGGTAATAAATCCGGTCCTTATTCTTATTGATGCCCATTCGCAGCGGCCAATAAAAATCACCAATTGTTCCAATATTTAAATTTTGTTTTAACCTCCCCGATTCCGGATCCAAAACAACCAGTACCGAGGAGGTTTCCTGTCCAATTGTGTAATCCGGGTTCCATGTAACCTTGCCTTTACATAATACCCAGAGTTGATTGTCCTTGTCAAGCACCAGGTCGGCCGGATTCATGCCAACTGCCCAGGTGGCGGTAACTTTATCACTATCAGTATCAATAACCGTGAGTGTACTGTCGTTCCCCCACCCTCCTGAATTGGCCACCAGGACACTTTTTCCAAACAGAATCATTTTTTCGGGGCCGTTACCGCAAGGAATCGTGTCTATGATTTTAAGTAATTCAATATCAATAACATAAATATGTCCACTGAAATTTCCGTCGGTCAGGTAACCTTTTTTATCATTGATAGCCAGGAAAAAGCTTGGGTATTCAAGGCCTTCAATTACACCGATAGATTCAAAAGTTTTAAGATCGACAACTTCCACTTTTTGCGAATTATTCACCACGATGAACCCTTTTTCCCCGGCAACGGCAACTGACTGTACCACATCACCTAAAGGACGCCCGTTAGCTAATTCAAAAACGTGATTTATCATGTATGCCGAGTCGGTATCGAAATAGCTTACTGAGCCATTACTGTTGCCAAAGCCTCCTTCATTCGTTATAAAAGCACCATGCAGGAATCCGGCATCAGCCTCTGCATCGGAATTATCCTTGACGCATGAACAAAATAATAATGCTGT
>JAPLDV010000624.1 GCA_026391235.1 Bacteroidia bacterium
TATTGACGTTGACATTCAGGAGTCGCTCGAAAAATCACTGGTGCAAACATATCGCAATTTGGGGTTTGACTACCTCAAATTCTTTAAAATGGACAATCTGTCTAAATTGGCTATTCTGGCTGCCGAAAATGTGTTGAAAGGCACAGATTTGTATTCCAAAACCTGCAACGATAATGTGGCAATAGTATTGGCTAATGCTTCATCATCGTTGGTTGCTGACACCAATTTCCAGCATACCATTTCCGACCCTGAAAACTATTTTCCAAGTCCGTCGCTGTTTGTATACACGCTGCCCAATATTTCTATTGGCGAAATTTGCATTAAGTATAAAATATTCGGATCGAATATGTTTTTTATAAATCAAAAATTCGATGCATCAACTTTGTATTTCTATGTAAATGAATTGTTTGAAAATGCAAGCACCGACTATTGCATTACAGGATGGGTGGAATGCAATGAAAATGCTTACGAAGCTTTTCTGCTTTTAGTTACAAAAGGACTCAGCCAATATAAATTTGATATAAACACAATTGATTTTTTATATAAAATAAATAAATAAAAATTATGGAAGCGTTAATACTTGAACTCAAGATTGAAATTATTAAAGTTTTAAACCTCGAAGGCCTGAAACCCGAAGATATTGACAATGATGCACCTTTGTTTGGTGCCGGTTTGGGGTTAGACTCGATTGATGCTCTTGAGCTTATTGTATTGCTTGAGAAAAACTATGGGATAAAGCTTGATGACCCGAATAAGGGCCGCGAAATATTCGGTTCAATAAATATTTTCGCAAAATATATTGCAGAAAATCAAAAGAAATAGGATGTCCACGCAAGTTTTAGTAACCGGGTTGGGTATTATAAGCGGAATTGGTATTTCGGTACAGGAAACATTAGCATCTTTATTGGCTGGCAGGTCCGGGGTTGGAACAATAAAATTCCTTCAAACCAATCATACGGATATTCCCTGTTCAGAAGTTCAATTAAGTGACGAGCAGATGCTGGCAATGCTTTCGATTCCGGTTAGTGTGCCGATAACACGAACATCGCTTATGGGTATTCTGGCTGCTAAAAATGCTTTATCTGATGCGAATCTTATCCCCAACCGGGCATTACGAATCGGTTTTATATCGGGTACAACGGTTGGTGGTATGGAAAAAAGCGAACAGTTTTACAAAGACTTTTTAGAAAACGACTCCCGCAATGAGTACATCAAAACACATGACTGTGGGGCATGTACTGAAATTATTGCCGATTACTTTGGCGGTTTCAGTTATGTTTCGACCATCTCAACAGCTTGTTCGTCTGCTGCTAATGCTATTATTTTAGGTTCCAACCTTATTAAACTGGGTATTTTGGATTGTGTGGTTGCCGGGGGTAGCGAGTGTCTTACAAAGTATCACCTTAATGGATTTAACACGCTATTAATTCTTGACCGGGCGCACTGCCGCCCTTTCGATGCTACCCGTGCCGGTTTAAATCTTGGGGAAGGAGCTGCCTACCTCGTTTTAGAATCGGAAGAGAGTGCCCGGGCCCGAAATGCTAAAGTGTTATGCAAAGTGTCGGGATATGGAAATGCATGCGATGCTTACCATCAGACAGCATCATCCCCCGATGGCAAAGGTGCAACTCTGGCAATGCAGTATGCTTTGGATATGAGCGGTTTAAAGCCATCGGATATTGATTACATCAACGCCCATGGGACAGGAACTACTAACAACGATGAATCTGAAGGTGCTGCCATCATGAATGTATTTGGCAAAACCATTCCTCCGGTAAGTTCTACCAAAGCACATACCGGGCATACAACAAGTGCTGCCGGGAGTGTGGAGGCGGTGATTTCGATACTGGCCATGCTGGAGAGCTTTTTACCCCCCAATTTAAATTTCAGAAACCAAATCGAGATGCTTTCGTTTGCCCCTGTCAGGGAACTCAGGTGCAATGTAAAGTTGAACCACGTTTTATCCAACTCGTTTGGTTTTGGAGGGAACAACTCTGCTATTGTTTTTTCTAAATTGCAGTAAATTAAATAATTACAATGAGCGTTTACATACAAGGCATCGGAAATATTTCAATACAGAACACATTTGAACAAAATGGTTTTCCAGAACCTGTGTGGTACAATGATCGGTATGTGCGTTGCATAGACCCTGATTTTAAGAGTTTTATAAGCCCCAACGAAGCACGCCGAATGAGTAAGGTGATAAAGCGTGCAATAGCTACAGCTAAAGCTTCGATTGCCGATTCCGGAATTGAAATGCCCGATGCAATTATTTCAGGAACAGGTCTTGGGTGTATTGATGATACTGAAAAGTTTCTTACGGCTATGATTGACAACGATGAAAAATTCCTTCAACCTACTTTTTTCATTCAATCGACACACAATACCATTAGTTCGCAAATAGCTATTAACCTTAAATGCCATGGGCACAACAATACTTTTGTGCATGGCGGTATATCCTTTGAATCTGCCCTTACCGAAGCGATGTTGCTGTTTGCCGATAATAAAGTAAATACAGCACTGATAGGTGGATACGATGAAATGACCCCTTCATATTTTAAATTGCTCGACCGGATTGGTTTTTGGAAGATAGAAATTGAAAATAGCGCCGAACTCAACCAGAGCATTACATCTGGTTCCATAGCCGGCGAAG
>JAPLDV010000690.1 GCA_026391235.1 Bacteroidia bacterium
AGGCAGGTAGTTTTGTTAAAACCAAGCAGATGGTGATTGTTGAATAATAGAGTGTCTTTTCATGAAAAGGGCTGCCCCCCCGGGGGCGGCCTTTTTTTGCAGTATGTCGCCAATAGTAGCCGGGATAATGTTTTTACTACTATTTCACCTCGATCAGCAGGCAGCTTAAACCCGGCAGGCTTGTCGAAACTTTTCGTCCCCTAAGAACACCTGCGGTTTCAACATTAAACCTGCGAGGATCCGATGGGGTTCAATTATTGTAACGAACTGTTGAGTGTGTATGTATTCACAGTAATTGGGTAATTTTTAACAATAAGTGAGAATTTTCTTTGCAAATGTGATTTTGGGGTTTATATTTGACGAAGACATTTTAACATTATTTAACATTAACTATTATGCGTATGAGAAAATTTACACTTCTTCTTGCAATTGCCGTGTTGTTTGCAGCAGCCACGGCACAAGCCCAAACCCCTGGAACCAAGGGTAGCGGGCAGGTTTTCTTTAGTGAGACTTTTGGTTGGGAAAACACGGCAGATCCCAAAGGTTGGACAGCTCCAACAGGATATTATTTTCTCGACCCTCAGGATATCGGGACTAATTTTGTCTGGTGGCCTGGAAACAAAGGCTTTGTCAATGTTTATACTCAGGATCCTCCCCTGAATTCTACCACAAAAGCCAACGGGTTCATGGGGAACTTCATGGAGGAGTACAACTGGCGGACAGGAATTCGAACCGAAGTGGATGTTAATAACTCCATGGGCTTCCCAACGTTTGACTGCAGTATGCACTCCACTGTCGTTGCCAGTTTTGAAACACATTTCATGAACTATGAGAGTCTCAGCTATATGTTTCTCGAAATTTCGGTCGATGATTGGGTTCATTCGGCTTCCTACAGTACCCAGTTTGGTTGCAAACATAAAGACCGGCCACTGGATAAGCCACCAGGAGAGCCGGCTCTTTTTCAGGCCAATATCTCCGACGTGGCAGCAGGGATGTCGAACGTTAAGATGAGATTGCACTGGGTCGGTACAGACCTCTACTATTGGGCATTCGATGATTTCGCGTTGGCAGAAGCTTACGACAACAATCTGAAAATGAATTATGTAAAAATGGAATGGGACGATGGTAACGAAAATACCAAGATGGCCTTGATTCACAATATTCCAAAATCTCAATTAGATGCTAGCAGCGGGTTTATGAATTTCCAATCCAGTGCACTCAATTTTGGCGAATATGATCAGGAGGCTGTCTATCTGGATGTTGATATCACTAAGAACGGAAACAGCGTTTTTCACAAGATGTCCGCCCCGGTAGATGTTTTCACTTTTGTGGTAGATACTGCTGATATCGCTGATAAATACTCTCCGGTTGACTATGGCCATTATAAAATGGCCTGGGAATTCAAAGCTAAAACAGCCGATAATTTCCCGGTTGATAACAAACGCGAGGTTTTATTTAACGTGACTGACAGTGTTTATTCCCGTTCGGGTGAGGTCAATACCCTGAGTTGGTCGATGAATAAAGAATCGTATAATACTCCGGATGCGGAAGAAGTTAATCACTTTTGTGGTTCTATTTTCCCTATTTTCAATGATTGCGAAGTAAGTTCCATTTCCGTCTTTATCACTGGCGGTAAGGCCGATCAATACCTGAATTACCGGTTTTCGCTGTATTTCCAAATACCCGGAGAGGCTATTGAAAATTCTATTGAACTCCTGAACAGCGAAACGATTCAGTTGGATTCGGCCGACTTTAATACCTGGGTTACCATGTCGTTGGGGAAAGACGGTGAATCTGAATTCCTAAAAAAGGGTGACATCGTTTATGCCGGTTTCACATTCGACAATACAAATGCGAATTATCTGGATCGCAGGAATAATGGTTTGGCAATCGGAACCGACAACTCAGTCGCACTGACCGAATCTGCAACCGTTGCTATCTACAGGGCCGGTTCCAGAACCGGTATTGACGACTATTTCGGTAAACGAAACCTGATGGTTCATCTGAACCTGAACGATCATGGAAACTTGATTGACGGTGTTGACCTGAAAACGTCGCTTGCTAAAATGGAACAGAACTATCCAAACCCGTCCCGTGGCTCAACACAAATTGACTATGAACTTACTGACGGATCGGAAGTATCATTCACCGTGATGGATATTACCGGCCGCAAGGTCATGGAAATTAATGAAGGTATGATGCCTGCAGGTAAACATACTTTTACCCTGGCAACCAGTAGTCTGGATCCGGGAGTCTATTCCTATACCCTGAAGGCAGGAAGTTTCGTGCAAACCAAGCAGATGGTGATTGTTGAATAATAGAGTGTCTTTTCATGAAAAGGGCTGCCCCACCAGGCGGCCTTTTTTTTGCTTTACACCCTTGTCATCCCGGCGAAGGCCGGGATCCCGTTCCTTACAGCGAAAGCATTGGGGGCGTTAGTGCAATTTGCTAAACAATGACCTTTTTCCCTCAGAGTAGCGTCAGGAGATCCCGGCCTTCGCCGGGATGACAAGCCTGCGCTAAGTAAAGAGAGGGGTGTGGGTGAGGATGTGGTTGCAGATGAGCCCACCCATTCATAACCCTGACAACCGACAATTAACATTTTTATTCACTAGTTTTACCTGAAATATCAGGCTTTATGGAATTCATTCAACAGGTGATCGATTGGTACATGCAGAATACCAGCTATCTGACGGTATTCTTGCTGATGATGATTGAGAGTACAGTTCTACCGATGCCTTCTGAGCTGGTGATCCCGCCGGCTGCCTACCTGGCTGCCAAGGGTGACCTGAATATCTTCTTTGTTGTACTGGCGGGAACGTCAGGTGCATTAACCGGTTCGCTAATCAATTATGTTATTTCTTATACACTTGGCCGGAAGATTATCTATGCACTGGCAGATACCAAATGGGCACATTTGATTTTCATTACCCGGGAGAAAGTGGAAAAGGCCGAGACTTTTTTCATCAAAAACGGTAAGAGTTCCACTCTGATAGGCCGGTTGGTACCCGGCGTGCGTCATCTTATCTCAATACCTGCCGGTCTGGCCAAGATGCCGCTGAAGGCTTTCATGTTATGGACCTTTATTGGTGCTGGCATCTGGAATATCATCCTTTCGCTACTGGGATATTTTTTCTATTCTCAGCAGGATTTGCTCAAAAAGTATTACGAAGAATTGAAATGGGGAGTTCTGGCAATCGGATTATTGTTTGTTATTTACCTGATAGTTAAAGCAGTAAAAAAGAAGCAGGCCAACCGGAATACGTGACGCGTTCCGTTTCACGTTTTTTTCTATCTTTGCGCCGCTTTGTCCGATGGTGTAATTGGCAACACGTCTGATTTTGGTTCAGAAGAGTCCAAGTTCGAGCCTTGGTCGGACAACAAGTTTCATGTTCTTTATTTCACCTTCACATACAAATAGCTTTTATTAAGGTTCCTGTTTTTGTCCCAGGCACTGAGAGTCAGCTTATGATACTGCTGAATGATTTTTATGGAAGATCCATCGTTGAAGTATGAATTTTCTTCCCATTGTTGTAATGCATCTGCCGGAACCTGAATATCAAGTGTAAACGGGTACGTAACCGTGTTAGAATCATTGCTGAGGTCGATGATCTTATTTATTCTCCAATCACCATAAGTGAATTCGATTCGCTGAATTCCTGATTCATCTTCTATTACAGCATTTATTGTTACATTTTCACCCGCTGCGACTTCAAGGGTGTCGGGGCTGAACTGCACCGATGGAACCGTATGGTCGATTCTGTTCAGAACATCATCAGTTGATTCACAAGCTGTAAAAAGCAAGATCGACAATGAAACAACTATCCATGCAATTTTCATAATTCTAAATCTGATTATATTTTGAAAGATTTATTCCCAGCCGGGGTTTTGTTTCACATATCCTTTCAGGACTTCCTTTCGGGGTATCGGGTACCAGGAAAACCTGGAATTGAAAATCCGGTTTTCCACCTCAAAACTTTGGTATGAGAAGGTTGTATCAGCCTGATTGAAGGTAATCCTCATTCCCATTGCAGGTTTATTCAGAACATCTTCCGCATCTTTCCAACGGCGAAGATCCCAGAAACGATGTTCTTCGAATGCCAGTTCAACCTGGCGTTCCTTTTTAAGGCGTTCTCGCATCTGGCTTTGCGATAAGCCTGCCGGATAGCGGGCCCGGCTGGTAATAACGTAATTTCGTTTACGCAACTCATAAACTGCGTCATAAACCTGCTGCACGGGTCCGGCTGCCTCATTTAAGGATTCAGCATAGTTGAGATATGCTTCAGCGAAACGGAAAATAATCCACGGTTTCCTGACGGTGGTCCCTTTATCAAGATCAACCGAAG
>JAPLDV010000678.1 GCA_026391235.1 Bacteroidia bacterium
AAACCCGATCCCGTAGCGATGTATGAAAAATTCAAAGTCTCTTATCGGCCCGATATAACTGCGATTGATACAACATCTTACGCCGGGGCCTCCTATTATGAAGCACTTTTGCTGATGGATGAAGGGAATTTTACCGAATCCACCTGGCTGTTTGAAGAGATGATCACCGTTGACACCACTTTTGGGGTAAGCCCCCGTTGGTTCCTGGCCCTGATTAACTTGCGCAAAGGAGATAAGCAGTCGTGCATGGATCAGCTGGAAGCCATTAAAAACAGCGACCCCGCGTTCTATAAACAAGTAGCAGAAAAACTATACCGGAAGCTATAAAACTTTAGCAGTAACCACCGTAGTGAATGTTACCTGCAGGTTGAAAGTGACGTTAGTCTGGCTCGCATTACCTGAAAAAGTTACAGTGACTTCCTTCTGTTCACCCAGGATCTCATTGATTTTTGTCCACTGACTGGCAGAATTGTCAAATGTTACGGCACTCCCGTTTGTCAGGGGAAGATTGGCGAAATTCCATTCAGTTGATTTGGAAGGTGTAGATACCTTAAGCTTAACATCGGTTAAAGTCACATTAGCCGATAAATTGCTGATTGTACCCGTCATTCCGGTAACCTCAAAACCATTAATTCTATCCTTGTACTCTGCGAGATCTTCATTACTGAGCGGATCCAGGGTAGCGGTCGACAGAAAAGCTGCGGTTGGGGACTTTAGTACGGGCGAAGAACTCGTAACTGGCAGATTTACAGTGAAATCGGTATTTATCTTAACTGTAAGAGCATCATTGATCTTTTTGCAACTGCTAAGGATCAAAACCGTGAACAAGAGGCTGAGAGCAATGGTTCTTTTTTTCATAACACTATTGTTTATTAGTTTAACATCACAAACTTAAATATGTTTTCTGATTTTGGTTCAATCGGTAAAATGGTATAGGAACAATATATACCCCACGAATGCCGGCTTGGGATTGTCGAGAATTTCCATGGTAACCTTCATTCGGGTTCGTATGATACCCCGAAGGTTTGTGAGTGCATCCATAAATATCCGGATACGCACCTGGTCGTTAACCTTTACCGGCTGATTGAACTTGAAATCTTCTATACCGTAGTTTACCAGCATCTTAACCTTTTTTACATCAGCGATCTGCGCCCATAAATAGGGCAGGAGTGAAACGGTAAGATACCCGTGAGCGATAGTACAGCCAAAAGGTGATTCCGTTTTTGCACGTTCGGGATCAATGTGGATCCATTGATGGTCGAGCGTGGCATTTGCAAATTGATCAATTTGTTGCTGGGTGATGGTCAGATAATCTGATACACCGATTTCCTGTCCTACAAGCGTCTGAAATTCAGCCAGTCCATTTATGATCCGTGGAGTCATAGTATTAGAAGTTAATATTTTGCTTTCGCCTGCCAAGATAAAAAAAATACCACGGAGACCCGGAGATCACAGATTTCCACTTAGATTTTCTTTTTTCTCCGTGTTTTTACGTGGCGGGTATTATTGACGAACAACAACCATCAACACGAATAACCCCGATTATCGTTCGTTCGTCAAAAAGTTATTTGGCATGTCTTTTACGTTTGCCCCAATCAGAATGATGTTTATCAAACAAAGAGACAATACCTTAAGGCAGTTGATGATATCTTGTTACCGATGGCTTAACTTGGTATCGAAAAGAACGAAAACGCCGGAAGGAAGCAATTATGAAAAAATTAAAACTAATAACACTCGGGATAACTTCCTTCCTGGCGTTTGCTTCCGGCGGAGCAACTGCACAGGTCACAGCTGCCGGACATATCTTCGCTGAAGTTATTGATGCCATCACGGCTTTTGAATCCTCCCCGATGAATTTCGGACGGTTCTCCACGGGCGATCAGGGCGGTTCCATTGTTATCCCGGCCAGCGGAGCGGCCGTTTCAACCTCCAGTGTGATTACCACTGACAGCGAAATCAACCCGGCCACCTTTTCTGTCTCCGGTGCAAAAGACGCCACCTTTTCCGTTACCCTGCCCGAGGGTCCCACCACGCTAACCAGCCACACAGGTGATACCATGACGGTTACCGACTGGACCGCAACATCCGGAAAGGGCGATGATGCATATATTCTTGCAGGGGGCATTCAAACAGTTAAAGTAGGAGCCACGCTTCAGGTTGGTTCCATTAATGATAATCCGAAGGGTATCTATACTGGTTCATACAAAGTTACCTTCGCCTACAACTAGCCTGAAATCTCAGGTAAACTTCCAAAATATAGTAGATCATTCCAGTAAATGGAATACTTTCTATTTGTTAACAACTTGTAATAATCAGAAAATGAGGCGAATAGGATTAACACGCCAGATTGGTATGCTTATTGTCTGTTGTGGCATAGAAAAAATTATTAAAAACAAATAAATTAAATTTCTAAGTCATGAAAACTTCAATCAAACTCTTCGCTCTCGGAATGATCCTGATGGGATTCGGTGTTAGTGTGAATGCACAGTCAACGGCTACGGCCAGCACCACTGCCACACTTGTAGTACCGATTTCTATTGCAAAAACAACTGACATGAATTTTGGAACAGTTGCAGCCAGTGCTACCGCAGGTACTGTAGCATTAGATTACATAAATGGCCGCACCGCAACCGGAGGTGCCAGTTTACCTGCTGGCTCCGTTACACAGAAAACTGCTGTCTTTACAGTTACCGGAGAAGGAAGCAGCACATTTTCAATTGCTGTTCCTTCAGCCCCAATTACACTGAATGGATCCGTTTCAGGAACAATGACCGTAGACAATTTTGTAGCTGATCTTGGCGCAGCCGCTACTCTCGTATCAGGTTCCAAGGTAATCAATGTAAAGGCTATCTTAAATGTACCCGCCAATGCAGTTGCAGGAACTTACACTAATGCAAGTGGCTTATTTGTAACTGTTAACTACAACTAACATTTTCCTGCCGGAATACAAAGAGTGCTGCCAGAGGCGGTGCTCTTTGTATTTTGGATTTTGTTTTACTTGTGTTAAGTTTATCTTTACGTTTCAGAGTCTTTTTTCAAAAGTATCAGCCGAAATGAAAAAGCTTATCCTGATCATTGTTGCAATTTCCACCTTCCTGGTGCTGCCTGCTGTCCGGGTTATGGCACAGGATCGTGCAACTGCTCGGGTATCGGCAATGATCATTATACCGTTAACTGCCACAGAGTACACCTCACTGAATTTCGGACGGGTATTTCCGGGCAGCCAGGGTGGCACTATCACGGTTAGCCCAACAGGCTATGTTGTAACCTCATCCACGGTTGTTGCCGATGCGAGTCCCAGAAATCCCGGCGGCTTTTATGTTACCGGCCAAACGGATGCCACTTTCTCGATTGCTCTGCCGGATGGTCCGGCTACCCTTACCAGTACTGATGATTCAAAAACCATGGTGGTGAGCGATTGGGTCACCGTCCCTGAAAACGGCGATGCCGGTATCAAACTCACCGGAGGCAACCAAATGGTTATGGTTGGGGCCACTCTCAATGTGGGTTCACTGGATGAGAACCCCAAGGGAATCTACACGGGTTCATACCAAATCACCTTCGCATACAATTAACCTGATCTCCCGGGTTTAGTTTCCGGATGGTGCAATTCACACTCATTTTATATGTATATATTTGTGTGAAATAACTTAATGTTCTGCGCAATGAATACATCAGGAACAATTCTCGCCCGGTTTGCCCGTCAGGATTTTTTACGGGTATTGATTTTACTCTGTGGATTGATCATTTTACCCGGCATTTCTTATACCGGTTTGATGGCACAGGGAAACCTGCTGATCACTCCGCGAAGGGTTGTCTTCGAAGGCACCAAAAGAAACGAGGAACTGAACCTGGCCAATACCGGTATTGATTCCGCAACGTATAATGTTTCGCTGGTGCAATACCGGATGAAGGAAGACGGTGCGTTTGAAGAGATCAAAGTACCCGATTCAGGCCAGTTTTTTGCCGATAAGTATATCCGGTTTTTCCCGCGCACGGTTACGTTGGCCCCAAATGAAGCCCAAGTTGTTAAAATGCAGTTATTCAGGACAAATAATATCCCCGCCGGCGAATACCGCTCACATGTTTATTTCAGGGCAGTTCCCAAACAAACGGCTCTGGGTGAAGAAGAAAAGCCCAAAGATTCAACAACTTTATCAGTAAAACTGGTTCCAATTTTTGGAATAACCATTCCCGTAATCATACGGGTGGGTGAAAACACGATGAAGGTCACTCTTTCGGACCTCTCCTTTGAAATGATCAATGATACCGTGCCCAGGCTGAACCTGGCATTTAACCGTACCGGGAATATATCGGTATACGGCGATCTTGCAGTAAATCATGTATCACCCGATGGAATAGCAACTCAGGTGGGAACCATCAGAGGGATTGCTGTTTATACTCCGAATGTCATACGGAGGATTAAAATGGATCTGAACAGGATTCCGGTTGTTAATTTCAGCGCTGGAAAACTACAGGTAATCTACTCCGGTCAAACTGATGCCAAACCGGTGAAATACGCCGAAGCAGAATTGCTTTTACGCTGACATCAGATGAGAAAAGTGCCCGAATAATTAATAATAATGAAAAACAAGCAAAATGGAAAAGCGTGGTCACCCTGCAAGTACCTTGTAATTGCTTGTTTTTTTCTTACGGTTGGCATCGCTGGCCAGGCACAAAGAACAGCCTCGGTATCCGGCAATTGGAGTAACACTGCAACATGGGGAGGGGCTGCAGTGCCCACCGCGGCACAAACAGTTACTATTAACAATGGTATAACTGTAACAGTTGATATAGCAGCGGCCTGTAATACGCTTACAACCGTAAATACTGGTACCTTAACAATTAGCGGAACTAACTCTTTAGCTGTAACTGGTCTGATTACCATGGCCCGGCCTGCGTCCAATAACACTAACTTTACCATTGCTGTAGGTGCCGGATCGCTTACTGCCGGATCACTTACAATGAGTGCGACTACAACAACCAGGAATGATATTATTTCCATTTCAACCGGCACGCTTACCATCAGTGGAGCCATTACTACAGGAACAACCGGTTGTCAGTTTATTTTTACCGGTGCGGGGAAAATGAATATCGGCGGCTCCTTTTCCAACACACCTACATTAACGACATTTTCGGGTTCAACAGTGAACTACACGGCTCTGGGTGTGCAAACGGCACTGGCTACAGCCTATAGCAACCTTACACTTTCCGGCTCAGGTGTAAAAACATTCGCTACCACACCAACTGTCAATGGCGTACTTTCCATGGAAGGAACTGCTACAGTTACTGTTACAACAGGCGTTGTGACCTACGGCACAAATGCAACCCTTCAATACAATACGGCAACCTCCAGAACGGTCACCTCCGAAGAATGGATCAGCCCCTTTGCGGCAACCGGAGGTGTTATTATTGCCAATACAGGAACGATTACCGCAGATGGTGCCAAAGTCTTCAATGCATCGGTCCCGCTAATTATTAATTCCAATGCGACGCTGGCTACCAATAACTTTCAGGTGACCTTTGGCGGCAATTTTGTAAATGATGGCATGTTTACTGCCGGTAGCTCTCCAATCGTTATCGCCAATACCATGGCAGCGCAGAGCATTGACGGTTTTACCACAACAGGAACCGTTTCGATGACCAAAACCGGGGGTACTGCAACTTTTGCAGGCAATGTGAACGGTGGAGCATTTTCGCTAACTGGCTCCGGAGGAATCCTGAATCTCGGAACCGGATTGACCCATTCAGGTACCACGCTAACGCTCGCAGGAGCCGGACAACCTTCCGGGAGTTGGGGAGGCCCTACATCAGGGGCAACCTATATCAATTCTACCTACTTTGCCACAGCAACCGGTGTTCTGAATGTTTCCACCTCATCCTGTACCACCGGTTCCTGGCTTGGCACTAACAGCA
>JAPLDV010000758.1 GCA_026391235.1 Bacteroidia bacterium
GATCCTGGGCTTTGGTATTTCTGAATATTTTAAATCCCGAAAAACGGAACAAACCCGGAAGAAGAGTAAGGCAGAATAGAATTGCCTCAAAAGGTATTTTCTGTTTCCATAAGTAGAATGTAGCCAGTAACAGCAGTATAAGCACGAGCATGGCCTTACTGTATGGTCTGTTGACCATTCCGGCTTTTGGGAACCAGATTGCAAAGGCCAGGAAAATGTTCAGCGGAAATGCCCAGGCGAGGTTGAGGTTGGCGTGGCACACAACATGGGCCGTGAAGAACCACATATAACAGAACAATAAACCGAGAGAACCCGAAATAAAGAAAAGGATCGTATAGAAGGATTTTGTCACCGTAGATGGTATTTTTTTGTAAAAAGCTATGATCCAGGATATTATGAGAAGAATGGTGAAAAATGTATAAGGATGAAATAGTCCTGTCCCGATAGGTTTAGGATATTCAGGCTCAAAGATTATTTTTTCGGGTTTGCAGAGTGGTGTACCGTCAGCCTGCCTCGCCTGGGAAAAAAGCCGGTGCATGTGGTCGGGCAAAAACATGTATCCCTCCTGGGAAGCTTCTCTATCTGTACCGGCTGCAAGCATCAGAAGGATACCGGTTTTAGCCCAGTTATTCAGGCTAATGTAGGGCATGATCAACTGGCGATAAGTGAGGTGTTCGGCGGGCTCGGGGGGCCAGAGAAATTTACCCTCGGTTGCCTTCACTACAATATCCCTTATGCGGGTGGAACAATTGTCGATAAAAAAGTCGTACCAATAGTAACGATTTTCAGGTAAATAATTGATCTCCAACAGATAAAATAGTATTTGCTTTTGTTCGAGAGTGAGATTCAATGTCAGTTCCTTTATGAACCGGTTTTCGCTTATATAATCCGGAAAGAAGCCCTGATACCTTACAACCGAAAGCATATAGTTGAGCTTTCCATTGATAAACCGGGCATAAAAATCAGGAACGTTAAAGTCGAAAGTCCCATAATTATAAACCCTGTCGATCTTTAGTACCGGGTCGGTTACCCTCAGAGCGCTATGTCCGAAGTAGGAGTAAACTTCGGGCCCGGGACCGCAGGTGAGTAAGCTGATAGTTGCCTCAGTACTGAGAAAAGGACCTTGCGCAACCAGGATTTTACCAACCGGTAAAAGAAATAGTAGAAGAATAAGAATGCGTGTCCGCATATTGTATGGTTTTATGCAAAGATGAGTAAATTTACACTTCTCATTGTAACTAAAACTTGACCATGAAAAAAACATTTGATCGTCGTTCGTTTCTTTCCAGATCGGCTGTTGCCGGTGCAGGATTGATTGTGATTCCACGCCATGTGCTTGGAGGTAAAGGCTATATAGCTCCGAGTGATAAACTGAATATCGCGGCCATAGGATCTGGTGGAATGGGTTCAGGAAACTTAAATAACGTCAGTTCCCAGAATATTGTTGCCCTCTGCGATGTTGACTTTGACCGTGCAGCAGCCACTTTCAAGAAATATCCGAACGCTCCCCAGTATAAAGATTACAGGGTCATGCTGGAAAAGGAGAAAGGGATAGATGCCGTAATCGTTGCTACTCCGGATCATTCACATGCACCTGCGGCAATGACTGCCATTAAACTGGGCAAACACGTATATGTGCAGAAGCCTCTGACTCACTCTGTTTTTGAAGCACGAAAGCTCACTGAAGCCGTGCGGGAATACAAAGTAGTGAGCCAGATGGGAAACCAGGGGCGCTCAGGCGAGGGAACACGCCGGTTGGCTGAATGGATCTGGGCCGGTGCGATCGGTGAAATCCGGGAAGTTCATAGCTGGACCAACCGGCCGGTATGGCCGCAGGGAATCGGCCGGCCGGCCGAAACCATGGCCATTCCCGGTACTCTCGACTGGAACCTTTGGCTGGGACCCGCACCTGAAAGACCATATAATTCACTTTATCTTCCATTCAACTGGCGTGCATGGTTTGATTTCGGTGCCGGCGCACTGGGCGACATGGGTTGCCATGTTCTGGATCCTGTTTTCCACGCGCTGAAACTTAAATATCCGATCTGGGTTCAGGGATCACACGGTTATGAAGTTACTGAAATGTGGAAACGTGTTGAGAATAAGGAAACTTATCCAAGTGCATCCATGATTACCTACCAGGTCCCTGCCCGTGAGA
>JAPLDV010000747.1 GCA_026391235.1 Bacteroidia bacterium
ACTCTTTTTGTGCTTTGTATTTGCAGTTGGAATGATTCAGTTCCAATCGTGCAAGAAGGAGGAAACAGCCGACCCGCCCAAAGCGGCTATTTTTTACAGCATTGATGGAAAACAGGCGGCATTCACTGCTTTAACAAAACGCGTTGTAACCTGGAACTGGGATTTCGGGGATGGGAAAACCAGTACCGACAAGGACCCGGTTCATGTATATGCTGATGGGGGGTATTACAAAGTCACTCTCATTGGAACGGACGCCAGTGGCGTTACAGCCGCAGCGGAAGCTAACCTGGCAGTTGCCCTGACTCCTTATGTATTGCTGACCGGAGGGCCCACGGCAGTGAACGGTAAAACCTGGAAACTCAGCGGCGCCCATTCATCCAAAGATGCATTTGCTAATGCCGATGCTACTTTTAGTGTCGTAGCAGCTTTGAGTACGGGTATTCTCGGCGATGCCGGAATTGGCCTCGGGTGGGTGTATGATGATCAGTACTCTTTTAAATTCGATGGGTCTTACATCCATGCTCCAAAACATGGCGGGTCTTTTGCCGGTCTTGTTAACACGATGATAAAAGGAAAAACAATCCTTAAAGCCACTGAAACCAGTCAGCAGTATGGCCTATGCTATGCCGCTTATACTCCTGAAGCCGGAGCAACTTTTACCTACGTTGAGAAAGAAGATTTCACAGTTCCTTCGGTTTATGGACCACCAAATTACCTTGTAACCTATGCTGGTGTCAGCACGCTAGATTTTTCCGGCACCGAGTTTATTGGTTTTATGGATAATCAAAGAAAGGTTATTGTTCAGGAGATAACAGATAATACTATGAGGATCGTAATGTTTATGGCTGCCTCAGCGGATTATTTCCCTTTCAACACCCATGCGCTGATTCTTACTTTTGAAGTAGTTAAATAAAACTAATTTATTAGCAACACTTACACAATAAGGAATTATGAAAAACAAATATTTAGTTAGGATATATATTAAGCATATATTAACAACCTTGGCTCTTGTTACTTCGCTCTTGGGAACTGCATGGGCAAGTTCCGGATCTCCGACGCTAAAAGAATTGCCAGGTAATTCGATAGCACAGCAGGCAATCGTTGTTACCGGTAAGGTCACTTCCCTATCTGATAAAACAGGCTTGCCGGGTGTTACTATCCAGATCAAGGGAACGCAAACTGGAGCATTCACGAATTCTGATGGAGCCTTTAGGATTGAGGTGCCGGAAAGTAATTCGGTGTTGATTTTTTCGTTTATCGGATATCAGACCATTGAAGTTCCGGTTAATGGCCGCACAATTATCAATATTGAAATGACTGAAGATGTCAAGGCCATTGATGAGGTCGTCGTTACTGCTTTGGGTATCTCCCGTAAAGAAAAATCACTGGGTTATTCTGTAGGGAAAGTCAGTGGGGAAAATATGACCCGGGTGGTTCAGGAAAATGCAATTAACTCACTGGCTGGTAAAGTCTCAGGTGTCCAGATCAACTCAACCGGAGGTACAGGTTCATCCGTCAGCATGGTGATCAGGGGTGCAAAGTCCCTGAGCAACGATAATCAGCCTCTGTTTGTGATCGACGGGGTTCCGATTATGAATACCCTCAACAATGTTTCCGGCTTCGGCAGTGATAACCGTGTGGATTACGGTAATGCAATCTCCGACCTTAACCCCGATGATATTGAAAGCGTTACCGTATTGAAGGGGCCGAGCGCAGCAGCATTATACGGTACCAGGGCCGGAAACGGCGTGGTGCTGGTTACTACCAAATCAGGCCTGAAAAATAAGGGGGTCCAGGTAACTGTCAGTACCAACACCGTATTTGATAAGCCTACCAAATTCTTTGCTGTCCAGAAAAAATTTGCAACCGGTTATTTCTCATTTACTCCTGAAGATCTCCCAGCAGGATATGTAATGAGAGTTAATCCTGCCGAAGCAGCCGGATGCGGTATTCAACTGGATAAAGAATACTTTGCCGTACAATGGAACAGTCCAAAGGATGCAAACGGAGTCCAGATACCCACTGAATTGGTTTCCCATCCGAATAACGTAGCCAATTTTGTTCAAACCGGTATAACCACCACCAACGGGGTATCCGTTTCCAATAACACCGACCAGATGAATTACAGGATCGGCGTAACGACCATGAACAACAAGGGGATTGTACCGAATTCCGATCTGTTCAGGAATAACCTGACGGCTGCTACCTCTGTAAAGGTCCGTGACAACCTCACCGTCAGTTCCAATATAAATGATTTTCGGCAATTTAAAGGCCGATTGGAAAATTACCAAGGAATTCAGCCTGATGGGGCGGTATTCACTCGATAAGTTTACCGAAACCCGTGAAACCAAGATGGCCCCGGGTTATACCAAAGAGCCCAATAACGGGACATATGGAGTTCAGGATATGGCAAACTTTGAGCAGAATGTCGATTTCCTTGCTACTTATGCCAAACAACTTGACAATTTCAACTTTTCAGTATCAGGGGGAGGGAACTCCTTATACAGAAAAGGATCTGTTATCAGCAATTCATCCATGTCGGGCGCCGGGCTCATTGTTCCAAATGTCTATACCGTAAGCAATATTAAATCCGGAGCACTGTCTTACTACAACGGATGGTCGCAAAAAGCAATTTACAGTGTTTATGGACTCGCAAACCTGTCCTGGCATGATATGGTTTTTCTGGATCTTACTGCACGTAATGACTGGTCGAGTACCTTGCCGAAAGAAAACCGGTCCTATTTTTATCCCTCGGCTTCACTGAGCGTTCTGCTGAATCAGGTATTCAATTTAGGGGAGAAGATCGACCTGCTGAAAGTCAGGGGCGGATGGGCAAAGGCCGGTAATGATACCGATCCCTACCAGCTATTCAATACTTATGGAAATGCAGGACAATGGGGTGATGCAACCCGGTTGGCCAAGTCGGGTCAGATCCTGAGCCCAAATTTAAAGCCTGAAGAGGCTACATCCAAGGAGGTGGGTATCGACCTGAGAATGTTTCAAAACAGGTTGAGGTTTGAAGGAACCTTTTATACAGTAGAGAACCGCAACCAGATCCTCAGAAATATTCCTGTTGCCAGCTCAACGGGTTCTGATGTGGTAAACATCAATGCCGGTCTGATAGAGAGTAAAGGATGGGAATTTATGGTAGGCGTCACTCCGTTTAAAACCAAAAACTGGAACTGGGATGTTAATGCGAATTTTACGCGTAACCGAACAAAATTGCTGGAAATTTCTCCCGGAATTGATGTAATCAAGTTCTGGGAAGATGCTAACGGTGCGGCCTGGTCGTATGTCGGTGATGAGATTGGTACTCTTTACGATGCTGAAGTACTTACCGTTACAGATGAAAACTCTCCCTATTTCGGCTATCCTATCATCGGATCCGAACTGGAATGGCAGTCTACG
This sequence comes from Bacteroidia bacterium, assembly GCA_026391235.1. Next base: position 3,409 of record JAPLDV010000747.1, read on the forward strand.
GATAAAAAAGTTAAAGTAGGCAACTACAATCCCAAATTTATCATGGGTATGCAATCCTCTCTTTCCTATAAGGCATTTTCACTGAATTTTACCCTCGACTGGAGATGCGGTGGTCAGTTTATCTCTCAAACGCAGAGATATAGCGCCGAAGATGGAAATTCGAAGCTCTGGCTGGATAATACGATAAATCCAGGCGGACGTACGGGTAAAGAGCTTCGCGATTGGCTGGTGGAAAATGAGGATATCTATATTAAAAACGGATTTCACGTTGTGGGCGGACCTACCGCTGAATATGGCGGATTCCGCGAAAACTACAGCGGCGTGTACGTTAGCGATGGTACGTTTGTTCCCGGTGTGGTTGCCGTTCCGGATGGTAAAGGCGGAGTAACCTATGTTGAAAATCTTGGTGAAAATAATATTCTTCCTTACGCACCCTACGTTGTGAGTTATGCCTGGGGATTTGCCAGACCTTCCATGTTCGACGCTGATTTTATTAAACTGAGGGAGATCTCCCTGAGTTACCAGGTTCCCCGGTCCGTAATTAACAGGCTGCGCAAGATTCAGGATATCTCGGTTTCCATTTATAGCCGCAATATTATGCTTTGGGCAAAAAATCCCGCCGGATTGGATCCGGAACGTGCATTTCAGGCAGAATCTTCCACTGAAGGCAGAAGAGGTACCCAGTTTAAACAAGGGATTGAACGTTATAATCTGGAACCTTGGGTTACCCCGATCGGTTTTAAGATTGACGTGACTTTTTAGTAACTTTTAATATCTGAAAACATGTACACAATAAAGAATAAAATTCCGGCAACTTTGGCCCTGTTTGTGGTTTTTATGATGTCCTGCCAGAATCTGGACGAGATGAATATCAACCCTAATGGTGTTGACCCGGCAAATGCGCATCCCAACTTGTTGTTGAGTACGGTGATTACTTATACCGGGACCACTATGGTAGGTCTTGGTTTCGGCGATATTGCCGGTGTTATGCAACATACCCAGAAAGACGGCTGGGGAGGTGGCCATGACGGCTATGACTGGTCGAACCAGGATTGGGCCGGAAATTACGGCATCCTGCGCAACGCCGAGGAACTGTTAAAAAAATCGCATGAAAAAGGCCTTGCCTTTCATGAAGGCGCAGCATTGGTACTAAAAGCCTATAATTTTGGATTAATAGCTGATTTGTGGGGCGATGCTCCTTATTCTAAAGCACTTTTGGGAGAATTGGGAGGAGATAATTTAAA
>JAPLDV010000210.1 GCA_026391235.1 Bacteroidia bacterium
TCCATGTTTCACTCACTTCCCAATTTGCTTTCAGGTTCAGCTCCTTAGTAAACGAGATAACCTTTTCAGGCTGAATGTGCCTGGTATATCGACCTGTATCCCAGCGCCCATTCCGGTTGTCGTCAAAAATCAGCCTGACTGAATATTTTCCGGGTACAATCAGGTCAAAAACCGCGGTACCCGAACCATTCTGTAACCTCGTGGCAGCTATTTTACTGCGCGAATCTATGAGTTGAATGATTGCCGGCCCTTTCAGATCAGGAAGATCGATTTTTAATGTACCATACTGATCCTTGTTTTTCATTTTGAAACGGATATCCAGAGTGTCATTCTTCTGACCTGCAAAACCTAAAAATGCACCGGGCAGCAGGGTTAGGCGGTAGGATGTATCGGCCGAAAATCCCCCATCCAGATTAATGATCCTGGGATGAACCTGGCAGATTGGCAATCCATTTACAACCAGTCCTTTCAGCGTATCTGGAATCATTTTAAACCTCACTTTGCGTGCAGTGGAATCCTTGCCCGAAACGAGATGGATCAAACTGGTATCCATGTGTAAATAAGGAAGTGAGGTAGTTAATGTCAGACGTTGGCCATATTCGAGCATTTTGTTTTTTTCAACAGATGCCAAAACAGTAAACTCATTTTTCTGAGCAGTTGCAGGTTTTTGAACCGACCGGTAACGGAGTTTAACAGTATCGATTTTTGCATAGGGTCGTTCAAGCGAATCGTAGGCGGTATAAACCAGGATAGCCGTTATCGAATCCCGCGCAGCCATTGCTTTGTTGAGAACCCAGAAATCCAGGGTATCCGGATCACCCAGCCATTCCAGCGATACAGCCACACTATCAGTTGGAAGGCCCATAAATTCAAAACCAAGCGAATCCGGTTTATTATTAAACTTCAGCCGGAATTGCTCAGGCCGGAGCCTGTCGGTTCCGGTCAGGTATTGGTTTGGCTTAGCCTCGGTAAACAGGTGCAGCTTAATACTGTCCGGCTTGAAGAGGAACTTTGGCTTTTCAGGAAGAGAATCTGAGGAATCTTTTGCCAGGCCCGCCGAATCTTTACGCAGGTTTGCTGTATCCCTGACCGGGCTTAACGAATCTTTTGCCATTTTTACAGAAACGGTGTCCGGATTTGCAACCACGGTTGGGGTAATTAAAGAATCCAGAAATGCCACAGCCTCTGTCGGCAGGTCAAACCTATAGTTGGTGTTGCCGTCTTTAAGAGCGAAGATTTTGTAAGATCCGCCAGCCAGATTCTTCAGGGTGAACCTGCCTTCCTTATCGGTTCTCGAAATGTACAGGGGAATGGTTTTCAGGGGCAAACTATCGGCGTTGCCGCTGAATAACATCACCAGAATATCTTCCGCCGGCTTGTTGTCGGAAGCTTGGAGTACCCTTCCGCCGGCCTGAAGAGAATCGATGGTGCTGCCGGTTGAAAAAACGTATGAAAAATTCTTGATCGGGTTTCCTTCATTCAGGTCAATGAGTGCGTCACCAAAATTCAATGCATAGGTACGATCGGGCTGGAGGGTATCTTTAAGACTGATCTTCAAGGTTTTCCCCTTGATAAAAAATTCCGGTTTTTTAACCATTGGTGGAGAAACAACCAGCTGCTTGGCGATATCCTTTAATGAAAAAAACTCATTGAAAGTGATCTCAATGTTAACAGATTTGAATTGGGTGGTGAAATTGGAAGGTTTGCTGGAAACCACTTCAGGAGGCTTTTCGTCTTTAGGTCCTCCGGTAATATTGCCCTGCTGGGCGCAGGAAGAAAGAAGAAAGAAGATTGCAAATTGTAGAGACGCATACCTGCGTCTCTGACGGAAGACGGAAGACAGAAGATGGTAGGGGGAGTTATGCATGAATGTGATTCTATTCTTTTTTACAAATTTACTACTCTAAACAATCTTTATACGAAAAGTGCATCGAATTACGTTAATTTGCAATACATACAAACCAGTTAAAAATATGAGCGATCAACAAAGTGAGTTTGATGTTGAAGAAAAGCCGGTTGCGAAACCAAAGAAAAGGACCCTTTTAAATGTCCTTTTGATAGTCTTTTTTTTAATCCTTGCAGGTGTAATTTCATACCTGATAATAGAATTATCCGGTGAAAGAAAAGATGCTGCTGAAATGAAGGCTACGCTGGAGTTGCAGAAGGAAAACCTGACAAGGGAGCTCAATGAGCTGAATTTGTCGTTCAATAAATTGCGCGGTGATAATGAAGTCATGAATCAGCGACTCGATCTGGAGAAGCAGAAGATTCAGGAACTTCTGGCTATAAAGGCATCGAATGCCACAAAGATCAGGATTTATGAAAAAGAGGTTACCAGTTTGCGCGGCGTCCTTAAGTCCTATATCATCCAGGTAGATTCACTGAACGATGCCAATCTGCGTCTTCGTGCAGAAAATAAGGATGTTAAGGATCGGTTTAACCAAGCAAAAAATACCAATAAGCAATTGGAAGAGGTAAATAAGAATCTGCAGGGCAAGGTTGAGATGGCTGCTGTTTTGAAAGCACTTAGTATTGTGGCCGAACCCATTGATAATAATGGAAACATTCAGAAAAAGATAAGAAAGGTACAGAAGATCCGGGTTTGTTTTAATCTTGGAGAGAATGCTGTAGCCAAAAAAGGTCCCAGAAAGATCTATATGCAGATTGCCAATCCTTCTCAAAGGATCATGGTAAAATCTGGTACTGAAACCTTTACCCTGAATGACGCTCAGGTTCCATATTCAGCCATGCGTGAAGTGGAATATGAAGGATCATCCCTGGAGATATGCATTTTCTATGAAACCAAATCCGAGGAGGTTATCTCCGGCACCTACTACATTGATCTTTACCTGGATGGGGCGCAGATAGGGACGACGAGTTTTTCGCTTAAGTAGTAATTGTGCTCCCTGCGGTCGCTAACTATGCTCGCTTCGCTCGCTAATTGTGCTCCCTGCGGTCGCTAACTATGCTCGCTTCGCTCGCTAATTGTGCTCCCTGCGGTCGCTAACTGTGCTCCCTGCGGTCGCTAACTATGCTCCCTGCGGTCGCTAACTATGCTCGCTTCGCTCGCTAACTGTGCTCCCTGCGGGAGCTAAGTAAAATAAGGTAACAAATTTTTCCTTTGAAGGTTGTTTTCTGCATCTATATTTCAAAAACAGCGGATGAAATATGGAAACTCAGAAAGTGTATTATCTATCAATGGATTTTAGCCAGAGGATTTGGGACCTGGTTGGTGAATGGCCTATTTTTGCCCGTGATACTAATGGAAAGCAAATCGTTAGGGCATCGGATTCCATTAGTGCAAATCTCAAAGAGGGCCTTGGGCGTTATTATTTCAAGGATCGCAATCTGTTCAATATTTATTCCCGCGGATCTTTATTTGAAACTCATTGTTGGCTTGAAAAGGCCATAACGAGAAAACTGATTTCCAAAGAAGATTTCGATGATTTAATTAATGATCACAACCTTCTTCATTTCGAAATCAATAAAATGATCAAGAATACGCGTGAGCAAACCCAGCGCTAATTAGGCTCCGACACAATCATTTACCAAGGCAACATCCAAGCCAATTAGCGGAGCGAAGCGGAGCATAATTAGCGACCGCAGGGAGCCCAATTAGCGACCGCAGGGAGCCCAGTTATATCGCCCTGAGCGACCTCCGATGGAAAATAAGTACCCAAAACACCCCGCACGTGATCGCTGAATCGGCCAGGTTGAATATCGGCCGGAAAAAGGTAAGGGATTGACCGCCCCAAAACGGAACCCAATGCGGCCAGGTTGTGTTGATTACCGGAAAATAGAGCATATCAACTACAGCTCCTTGTAAAAACGGGCCATATCCGCCCTCTTTAGGTAAAAATTCCGCCACCCCGCTGCCCGCAATCATCCCGTTGGCATAGGTGGATTCATTGAATATCAGTCCGTAAAAGGCACTGTCGATGATATTCCCTGCCGCTCCGGCCGTGATCAGCGCAAGCGCCAGAATAAACCCAACAGGCATATCCTTTTTGATCATCCGGTGGATAAAATAACTGAGCGTTGCCACTGCGATAATGCGAAATACCGTCAATGCAATCTTGCCGGCAACTCCCCCCCAGGTGACCCCGAATGCCATCCCTTTGTTTTCGACAAAATGGATCAAAAACCAGTTGCCGAAAACCGGTATCGTTTCACCAATCGACATGTGAGTTTTAACCAGAATTTTCACGACCTGGTCCAAAACGAGAACACCAACGACAAGCGCGATGACTTTGAGGCGGATTGACATAGAAAAATGGGTTTCAGGTTTCAGGTGTCGGGTTTCAGGTGTCGGGAACCGGGCTTTTTCCAGATACCCGATACCCGATACCTGATACCTATTTTTGCAGATTTTTCGCTTCGATGCTTAGCGTGGCATGCGGTACGGCACGGAGACGTTCTTTCGAAATCAGTTTGCCGGTTTGGCGACAGATGCCATACGTTTTATTTTCGATGCGAACCAACGCAGCCTGCAGATGCTGAATAAACTGAGCCTGGCGCTGGGCCAGCTTGCCTACCTCCTCACGCGAAAGCACTGTGGCACCCTCTTCCAAAACCTTAAATGTTGGAGAGGTATCCTGCGTATCATTCCCATCCTGATTGGCCAGCGTTTTTTTCAGCAAATCGAAATCTTTTTTGGCCTTGTCAATCTTGTTCACGATAAGTTCCCTGAATTCCACCAACTCCTCGTCCGAATATCTGGTCCTTTCTTGCATATTTCCGATGTTTTTCGAAATATAGATAATTTTCCTTGTAATATAAATGGCTATATACGGGTGATCTGAATAAAAGTTTTCATTTCTTCATCCAGATCCACTTCTTTTGCTTCATTTTCAATGACTCTGTCGGCCAGATCTATTGCAACGGCCAGAGTCTGATTTGCAATGAATTCACCAAACTTTTCCACCGCTGAATTCAAACCAGGGTGTTTTTGTATCAGGATACTGATCTTATCGGTCACCTCAAAACCATTATCCTTGCGCAAATTCTGTATCCGGTTGATCAACTCACGGGCAATCCCTTCCTCCAGCAGTTCAGGTGTGAGCAGGATATCGAGAGCCACCGTCAGGTTCCCGTCATTGGCCACCAGCCAGCCCGGAATATCTTCGGAGAGGATCTCCACCTCGCTGAGCAGCAGTTCTGCAGGGCCCTCCGCCAGATGCATCAGGTAAACCCCATCTCTTTCAATTCTTCCGATATCTTCCTGATTAAAATTCCCGATCACCTCGCTCACCTCTTTCATTTGCCTGCCGAATTTTTTACCAAGCATTTTGAAATTTGGTTTGATTTTTTTCACCAGAATCCCCGATGTGTCATCCAGAAAGCTGATTTCCTTTACGTTGATTTCGGTTTTTATAATTTCAGATACGGTACTCAGCTGAACTCCAAAACGCTCGTTCAACACCGGCACCATGATTTTCTGCAGAGGCTGCCGTACCTTGATGTTCACTTTCCGCCG
>JAPLDV010000249.1 GCA_026391235.1 Bacteroidia bacterium
TATCCAAACGGGCTATTTCAATTCCAAAAGTATTTCTTGTTGGTATCACATGCTGGAGAGCAGTTTCCATGCCCATCGAGTCGTGGCCGAAAACAACCACTCTCTTGCCCTTCACAAACTGAAAGGTTGTTGCTGCATATAGCCAATCAACCAAGGCATGGAACGTTTCCCCGGTCATTTCCGGCATCAGTCCGTCATCGGGCCACGACCCTACATTAATATGCATCAGGCGCCCGGCTTGAGCAACCGCTCCGGAAACGGCATGGGTAAATACCACGCCGGGTTTTGGCCCGCTGTTGCCGCAGGTAAAGTTCAACGGGGTATCTTTCGGGAAATGAGCAAGCAATGATAAAAGGGTCAATTGCGGAAAAGCCCACGTATCCGGTAATCCCACCAGAACGGTAACTCCGGCAGCAATGAATGATCGGGCAACCTTATCAGCTTCTTTCTCGGTATCAACAAGAAGATCGGAATAAACTACCGGAACAAGCCGGCCGTCAGGAAGTTTTATTGCTTCTGCCAGCTTATCGGCATGCAATTTCACAATGTTACCTGCACGTTCGCGGGCAGCGGGATCAATTCTCGGATCACATGTTGCAAATACACCAATCACGGGCATCGCCTTGATTGCTTCATTATTAGATGAGATACACCGGGCTTCCATATACTGATTCTCTTTTATTAAATTTACCGCTAAAAATATACATTTTCGGCAATCCATTTACAATATGATACGACAGATCATTCTGACAGATGATGGTTCCCACACATTTTATGTTCCGGACATGGGCGAACACTATCATTCTGTTCACGGTGCACTGCAGGAGAGCCGTCATATTTTTATTAAATACGGATATGGCCAGATCGATGGCAATATGATTTCCGTCCTTGAAATCGGTTTCGGGACCGGACTGAATGCCTTTTTAACCCTATTGGAAACGATAACGGATAATAAGACGGTGTATTATGAATCATGGGAAGCTTTTCCCATTTCAAAAGAAGAATCCGGCCAGCTCAACTATCCGGAAATCCTGGGAACCGGAGAAGAGCATTTTGACAAGCTGCATGACGCAGAATGGGGTGCGGAGGTCAAAATCACTCCCCTGTTCACTTTGAAAAAGGTTCTTGGTGATATTGGCAATTTCCATTCCGATCGCCTTTTCGATCTGGTATATTTCGATGCCTTCGGTCCTGATTATCAACCAGAATTATGGGAAACCGGGGTTTTTAAAAAAATTGGTTCCCGCATGAAAAAAAATTCATTGCTGGTCACCTATTCAGTAAAAGGGCAAGTGAGGCGAAACCTCAGGAAAGCCGGGTTTAATGTTGAGAAAGCCCCGGGACCACCGGGTAAAAGAGAAATTACTATGGCTTATAAATTGTAAGGGATGAAAACAAAAAATTTCAAATCAGAGTTTCTGAGCAGACTGGCACTGCTTATAGTGCTGGCTTCTCTTTCAATACCGGTTTCCGGTCAGATTGAGAACCATCTGATCCTTAAAAAAAATGGGTACCGGAATAAGGTGCACTTCCTCACCGGTGATCCGATAATAGACAAAATAGATTATCTGGTCAAATACAGAAAAAGTTTCAATTTCAGGGCAACCGGGAAAGCGTTAATGATCGCTGCACCCGGTTACCTGGTAATCGGCGCAATCAACGAGATCTTTCACCAGCGGGGTTCCGGATTGAAAGCATCAGAGCTGGTCCCATCACGGACAAACCTGATTGTAGCGGGCTCATTGTTAGCTGTTGGTTTGATCTTGCCGTCATTGCAGGTCCGGAAATATCCCCTCGGGAAAAAATTCACGCTGAGAATTGTGCAGTCCGATCCGGCGCTGAATCGCTAAATTCCCTCTTTTCGACCTCCCCCTTACTTCACCAGGGTAGCCTGGTGAAGTTTACTGTGGCTCTTACCATATGCAAAATACACAATCAGGCCGATACATAACCAAACCCCCATAGCGATCCATGCATAGAGATTCAAAAAGGTTGTTACCCCGAGGCAGCAAACAATTCCAAATATCGGGACGAAAGGTGATCCAGGGGTTTTAAAAGGCCGGTGGGTATCCGGTTGTTTTTTGCGAAGGATCAGAATTGCCAGACAAATTGAAGAGAAGGCCAACAGTGTTCCTAAGGATACCAGTTTACTCAGAACGCCGATCGGGAACAATCCGGCCAGAACCATAGCCATTACACCAACAATGATGGTAGCTGTGTATGGGGTTCCGAATTTCGGGTGAATTTTCGCAAAAATGGGAGGAAGCAGTCCGTCCTTGGCCATCACGAA
>JAPLDV010000605.1 GCA_026391235.1 Bacteroidia bacterium
GTAATAGGGTTCTTTAGAGATTGTTGGTGCTGTCCCTGTCGTTTGTATGATCCAGAAAACCAAGCGTTCTGGTAAACTGTCCGTAAGCGATGCTGTCGATGGTGACCGGCGAGAGCAATAATGCATTCACGTCGATGCGGGAAATGGAACAGAATAGCCCGATGCCATTCGAAATATTACTGTACACCGGCTTTTCCATCAGCGCACCTTCGGAAGGGGCTGTTGATTCGATATAATATTTCATTTCCATACTTCCGCTGACGATCTGAAAACTCAGTCCGATAACTTCTCTGACTGTACCAACGACAGGTTTAAGGTTGTCTTCTATAATGTGCATGAACCGTGATCCGCTGATCTCGTTACTTAAATAATCAGAACTTGATCCCGGACTGGTAAAAGTCTGTGGCCAGTCGATATACTCGATTTTCGTTATTCCGTTAATGGTTTCCTTGTAATTAAACCTGACCACCACCTGATAAACTCCTGCGTGTTCAACAGGTTCCCACTGGCAGGTGTAATTGGTACCGGGATAAAGGCTGATCTTCCTCTGTGGCAGTGGAATGGGATCAATAACTTTCAGGATTCCCAGTGATGAAGCCTCGGCAAAAAGGACCTTTTCTTTAATTCCCAGATAGATGTACAGCCGGTAAATCTGACTGGGAACAATCTTAACCTTGGCTTTGAAAAGGATATTTTTTTCGTACGGGAAGAACCCTGAATCTTTCGGAATTTCATTGGTTGGTGAGAACCTGACCGTCTCCATCACTTTCCCTCCCGACCAGCGCTCCATGGATATGACAATCTCGCCTTTGAACAGCATACTATCCTGGTCAGGGGGATATTCCAAAGCTGCCTGATCAATAAGATAGGTTTTTTGTATCCTGACATATTGGAAGGAATCTGCCGAGTTTAACACACAATAAGCAATCGGAACATCCTGATTGGCAGAGTTTATGTCTATTCCGGTCTCGCACGAAGAAACGAGTACTGTTGCCATTGCGGCAAGGATCAAACGAACACACGTCTTTTTCTTACTTATATACATGTTTAATACCTAATGGTAAAAATTCCAATCTAATTGGCCTGGGGGATGAAAAGCCGCGTAAAAGTACTATTCCGACTCAGATAAACAAACACCGGTAACCTAATCTGATATCAATTTCACATTTTTTAAGACTTTATAACTTCCGGATGGTTTAATCCGTCAATCAGATTTAAGAATGTTTATGAGATTTTTTCCTGGCATGGAAAATGGCTTTTCCTGCAGATCCTGAAAGGTATAGCAGCACCAGGGAGAAGATAATGGAGGCTCCCGAGGGAATGTTGCCGGCATAGGATATCACCAGCCCAAGCAGGGATCCGAGAAAACCGATTCCAATCGAGAGCCACATGATCTTCTTAAGGTTATTGGAGAAAAGGAGTGCTGTATTTTGCGGTATGGTCAGTAGTGAGAGAACCAGGATGATACCGGCTACGCGGATATACACAACTGCCGTCAGAGCCACCAGTCCGGCCAGCAGGTATTTGAAAAGACTCACCGGGACACGGCTGGTACGGGCAAACTCTTCATCGAAGGTGAGATATTGGATGAGGCGAAAGAACGGCACGAACAAGGCCAGAACCAGGATCATGAGGATGCTCATGATCCATATATCAGAGGATGAAACACTTATAATGTTGCCGAAAAGATAGCTCATGAGATTGGGGGCATATCCGGGTGTCAGCGAGATAAAAATGATCCCAATGGCCATACCGAACGACCACATCATGGCAATGACAGAATCTTCACGGATTTTGTGGAATTGCGACAAGTACTCAACGCTGATTCCGGATAACAGCCCGAATGCCGCTGCCCCGATCAGGGGATTGATGCCAAAGAAAAATCCCAGTCCGAGTCCGCCAAATGAGGCATGCGTGATTCCCCCGGTGATAAAAACCATCCGCCGGGTTACCACATACGTTCCGATGATACCCGCGGTAATACTGCCCAGCAGCGAGGCTGCCAGGGCATACAGGATAAAATCGTATTTAAAAAATTCCAGAATCATGGCAGATGCGTATGTAAAACACGATGAGGTACATGACCATGCGTAATCAGGTCGATCGGGCAATTATAGGATTCGAGTATCTCTTCCGTGATCTGGTTGCTGGGGTGGTAATGCAGCTGCCGGTTCACGCACGCGATGGTGCGTACCGACGAAACAATCTGTCCCACATCATGGCTCACGAGCAGAATCGCTGTTTCACGGCTGATGAGTTCGAGGAGGTTATACAGTTCCTGTTCAAAGCGGTTATCGACATAAGTAACCGGCTCATCCAGGATCAGCAGGTGCGGGTTCGATATCAGAGCGCGACCGATAAACACGCGCTGCATCTGCCCTCCCGACAGTTCACCAATACTGCGTTTCGCAAGATCTGCCATGCCCACTTTTGCGAGCACCTCAGTAGCGCTCTTTTTATCCTTTTTGCTGACCCGTGTGGTGACACCGTGAATTTTCAGAAGGCCGCTTAAAACAACCTCCAGAACGGAAATGGGAAAACGAGTGTCGAAATTATGGGTCTGTGGCAGATATCCGATATTAATATCCTTTGGGATAATGACTTCACCGCTCCAAGGCTCAATCAGTCCCATGATAATCCTGATGATGGTAGATTTGCCGCCTCCGTTCGGCCCGATCATGCCAATGAAATCCCCTTCGCTGATCACAAGGTTCACATTCTCGATTACCGGCTCATCGCGGTACCCGAAACTGACCGATTTTAATTCTACCAGGTTCAAAACAAACAGTAAATTACAATTAACAAAAAGCAA
>JAPLDV010000316.1 GCA_026391235.1 Bacteroidia bacterium
AGTGGCCCATAGAGCATTCCTGTGAAAGTCCGGAGACTCTGATCAAGGTCAATCCAGCTATTTTTGGATTGCCAACTGTAGTGAGGGACAAGGGTTATGGATCCTATGAAAAGGATCTTTCAGAGAAAATATATGGGCAGATTCCAAAAGAAGCTTCCAGTCAGGAAAAAATGGCCATTCGTGTGGCCCATACTTTTGCCACGGATGTAGTTGGGAAGCTTGTTAATGATATTGTTCAGTGTAAGAAACAGGAACTGAGCGATGTACAAACTTATAATCGCATTTATGAAAAGTATGCGACCATCTGTTCTGATTATATCATGAAATCTTCAATAAAAAAAGTTTATGCCAAATTATCTGAGAAGGAGTCCGTATGAGCCAGTTTCATAAATACGAAGACAAAGAAAAAAATATTGTTGTTTATCTTGTAACTGAAGGAACATCAAAACCTGCAAGCACTTTTACCATGACTGGAAATGATTGGGTTGGAAGAGTCTATGGTGGAAATAGCCAAACTGCTATTAAACAAATTTTAAAAGCAAAAGTCACAACTGAGACGGCGGATCCAAAAGAGACTCCAGCCAAAGAGACTCCAGAAGAAAAAATTGTTGAAGAAACAACAGGTAAATCTAAGATGGCTTGTGTTTCAACCATTCTTCGTAATGTAGCCTTCAGCATCTAAGGAATTATCATACCATGGCAATGTATCGATATGGTGCAGCTTCTGTGGTCCAAGCTAATATAAGCTCAGATCAATGGACCAATAAAGTTTATAAGGATGCTTGTAAGGATGGACAATGCCGTATGAAAACGGCAAAGTCGGTCATTGCTAAATATTCACCAGATAAATATCTTCTTTCACATGTTACGATTATTGCCTCCGTAGATGTTGATTTGGCCAATTCTAAAGATCTTAAATCTGATTATTATATTAAACCTGAGTATTCAAATTTAGTAAATAATAATGGGGATGCTTGGACTAAAGGAGTAATAAAAAATACTTATAGAACTTTTATAGGTGGACACAATTTTTTGGAACACATACAGCAAGAAGAATTATCAAAAGGTAGAATTGTTGATGCTGCTTTAAGAGAAATTGTTATTGGCAAAGATAAAGAAGGAAAAGAATTAACTACCTACTATGTTGATATTCTTGTAGCCACAGATAGAAAACATGATGATCTCGTTCGAAAAATCGAATCAAAAGAACTTAGTACACTTTCAATGGGTACACTGATTCAATTTTCCATATGTAGTAGATGTGGCAACAGGGCTGTAGATGAAACACAAGCCTGTGAACATATTCGTTATCAAAAAAATAATATGTTTTTTGATGAAAATGGTGTGCAGAGAAAAATTGCAGAACTTTGTGGTCATGAATCTATTCTTGAAAGTAATAAATTCATCGAAGCATCATGGGTAAAACAGCCTGCCTTTACAGGGGCGGTACTCCGCAATTTTGTGGAACCTTCCGAAGAAATAATGGCAAAAATTGAAGCAGCAAAAACTGTGGAATCCTATAAAAAGAAACCCGGGGATTTTCTCAAGGCTGCCAAAGAACAAGGTCTCATAGCTCAAGATGAGCCTAAAAAGGATGCCCCTGAAGAAGAAGCACCGACAGGAACCGTGCCCGCGGAAGAACCTGAAGAGACTCCTGGGGCCCCTGGTGATGTTCCTCCCCCAGAAGAAGCTCCTGCAGAAGGCCTGCCAACAGAAGAAATACCAGCTGGTGAAGAACCTGAAGATGTTGAAAGTG
>JAPLDV010000821.1 GCA_026391235.1 Bacteroidia bacterium
CCTTGAGCGTTTTGGTAACATTGACGTCATTCTTTAGCAGCCATTCAACATCTTTTAGACCAATTGCTCCGTCAGAGTCCAAGTCTTTTACCTCATTAATTTCAATTTTAAACGGTTCTTTCCCCCCCGGTTTTAATCCCTCCATCTCAAACAATGGTAACTGCCCGCCGACAATCGGCGATTTGACATAACTTGTAGTGATAAGTTTCTTGAGATCGAGAGCATTAAAATTGGCAGCAAAATACTTAAAGAAATTGCTTTCAAACGGATCATCGCAGTTGCAGTACACACTCTTTCCATGGAATTGACCTTTGTAGTGCTTCAGTTCTTTTTCAATATCAGTAAGTTGCGTATAGAATTCATCCTTTTTGGCTTTATTTGCTTGATGTAAATTCTTGTTTTGTCCTTTTTCAGTCATATTATCCTGTTTCTTTTATTTGTCGTAAAGTTACAGTTTTATTTCAGGTGCAATTAGCTTAATTCTTCATATCCTTAGCACCCAACGTAGGAAGCTGCACGTAAAGGTGGATTGAGGGCGATTTCCAATCAATCACCGATGCCTTGGTAGCTGGTTGCGGACTTTGTTGTCCGCACCGACACCACAATTGATATATAGATTTTGTTAACGGCTGTATTTTTGTCATTTTATAATTGTGAGTTAATGATTAAAACAATAACAAATAGAAACAAAAGGATTACAATCCATTGAAAAAAAATTGTTTTTATCTGCTTTTCTGCTGGGTCGATTTTCCTTGTAATAAATTGTCCAATACCAATAAATAAACCTAAAGGCCAAAATATAACGCGGTTATCCCTTTAACGGTGTGTAAGCCTTCCAGAAGCCTTGCCACCACTACAAAAACTATATATAAAAGTCGTATCAAATTTTTTAACCAAAATAGTAACATGAAAATTGCATTAATCCCGCCTTAAATTCATTTGATTTATTGAAAATAATTACAAATTAATTAATTTAAAATCAAATGACTTATTTAATCCGAAAATCATCATCAATAACATCAATTCCGTTTATCGTGATTAAGGGGTTATTACGATTTGTTCCTTCATTTTCTTGCAATATTTTATTTGAGAAAATTAGTAATGTATCAGCAACGGGGTCGCAATCTTCAATATATATCAAATCGTTATATATTATTTCATTTCCGATTTTGTACGTTGCTTTAAATTGGACGGCAAGTCCATGTTTCATTCTTAATCTATAAGCATTCATATTATGAAATATTTAGTTAAAGCAAATCCGAGTCGTAAGTTAGATAAATCTGACGAAATATGTGGTAACGATTTTCACATTACTAAAAAAGTTAACCTTACAATACAGATAAAAGAGGTCAACCATTCAAACGATTTCGTTACACTTAAACTGGGTATTCAAAGACAGTTAAAGTATTTACAAGAATATCCATTAGAAGTATATGGTAAAATGGAGTATGCAAATCAAGCAATCGCCTTTTTAACAGAGATTTTGATCTTATTGGACGAAGCTAAAGAAAAATGTTACGGTCATTTAAACCCAAAGAACAATGAACATAGTATCAATCAGTAAGAAATTCGGAACGGAGGATAAGTGCTATCACTATCTCGAAAAAATCCGGTGGGGGAACAAACCTGTTTGCCCGTATTGTGGTTCTACCCGATCTGTCAGGCTGAATACTGAACCTCACCGGTTGCATTGCTACGATTGTCATAAATCATATAGTGTGACCGTGGGAACGGTATTTGAGGATAGTCATTTACCGCTTTATCAATGGTTTATCATAGTGGGATTAATGACCAATGCCAAACAAGGCATATCCGCTAAGGAAATCGAGCGTGATGCCGGAGTAACCTATAAAACTGCTTGGTACTGTTCCATGAGAATCCGTTGTGCCATGATTGACTACTGCAATATCCAGTTAACCAACATTGTCGAAATGGATGAAGCCTATGTAGGCGGCAAACCCCGGCACAGGCAAAAATGCGCTATTAAGGATCAAACCATTGCCGCAAGCGGTATGGATAACGTAAAACCGAAAAGAGGTCGGGGGACGTGCAAAACACCCATCGTGGCTATTGTGGAACGCAGGGGAAAAGTAGTGGTCAGGGTAATTGAAAAAATCAACTCCCTGATGCTGATGACCATGCTTAAACAGTTTGTCAAGACGGATGAAGCCACATTGATGACCGATGAACTGGGATCGTATCATGCTGCTGACAAATTCATGGAGCATTTTACCGTGACCCACAGCCAGAAAGAATATGTCCGCGGAGCCGTCCATACCAATACGGTGGAAGGGTTCTTCGGAATATTCCGTAATACCATACGGGGCAACCATATCCAGATCAGTAAGAAATACCTTCCCTTTTATCTGGTCAGCTCGCAGTATATGTACAATAATCGGAACTACACGGGTGATCTGTTTGAGAAGTATATGAAAGAAGCCGTCACGCATGATAACCCGATGGAGTATTACAAACCCGTAAAATCGGTCAAAGAAATTGTTCACGCCAAATGTCCACCGAAATGAATACAACTTATTTTCGTACCTTAGTCGGAGTTAAACATAGCACAACGGAGATGGGACTCATTGGTTTAATACTGACTTTTATGACAGCAGAAATATTTAAGAGAGTTCGATTCTTAATAGAGATCACTCTTTGTTCTTTTACAGCCTTTAAAATTCTCCATGCGTTTGATGATTCATATATTATAACACCATTTAATGATTGGGATACATATTTCGGCGATGGAATATGGTATCATTCTAATTCATTTTGGATAGGTGTATTAGTGACCATATTGATCTATTTTATCATTTATGGGTTATTAATCCGTGTAATAAGAAGGAGGATTAAAAACCGAATAAAGAATATACATAATCAACTTGGTAGTTTAACGATTGACGTTGATAAACAAATAAGTCGTTTGTGCAACCTAATCATCAAAATTGGTGAATTTGAGAAACATGACACACTACAAAACCAACAAATATTAAGCGCAAAAACATTAACTATCGAAATAGTAATAGTTATTCATTCAATGTTATTATGCTTGTTGTTTGGGGTTTTTAATTGGATTCTTATCATAGGCTTTTTAATAAGCCTAATGGTAATAATTATTCAATATCTAACAATTCCTATGCTTGAATTAGCATCCGGTATATTTTTAAGGGTATTTAATGAAAAAGTTTCACAAAAAGTATAAACTAATTAATCTTTGTAGTATAAAAAATATAAATAATGTCAACCAAAAATCCTTTAAAACTTGACTTATCTAAATTTACTGAACAAGTAAAAAATCTACCGATTACAAAGATTAATAAGTTTGATGATATTCTTTCTGACCTAGCAAATCATGCTTATGACGCTTTCGAGTATATTTTGGAATTACCAGAAAAAATTGAAGAACTTTCAAAAGAAAAGGCAGTAAGCATGATTAATGACTTAACAGCACTTCAATGTCAAGTAACTCCGTTAATGGATATTCTTTGTGATATGGATTATGGAAGTAAATATATGTATAGAGTTAAAGAGGAATTAGGAACTATTGAAGATGAGATACCTGAACTACTAAAACGATTAGAAAAGAAAATTAAAGATGAAAACTGAAACAAACCACATACAAAGGCATACACATTTTGCAGCCCCTAAAACCAGCCGACACACATACAAAGTTTGCAAAGAGCTGTTTTCTTGCCTACACACCAACAGATCATTGTATCTTTGGAACTTTTAAATTTTTAAGTAAATTGAGATAATGAAAGGGGAAAAATGGCACAATCAATAGAACCAAATATTGCAGATTTAGCTAATGGCTGGCTTAAATCTTACAAATTAGATTATAAATTAGAACAAGAATTTTTAAATACTGAAATAGACAAAGCACTTTCTGATTACTTTACAAAAAATGGTGGTACAGGGGCAAATCGTCCTGATACAAAACTATTGTTGAAAGATAAACGTTTAGCCTTTTACCCTATTCTTATTGAGTACAAAGGTTATAAAGACAAATTAGTAAAACTTGACACAGGCGGACAAGTTGAAAACAGGACATCTAAAAACGAACCGAACTTTAAAAATATCAATTCTTATGCTGTAAACGGTGCTGTTCATTACGCAAATGCCTTGCTACACCATACAAGCTATACTGACATTATAGCTATTGGTATGACAGGACACAGAGATGAAACAGAGAAAATTCATCATAAAATTGGTGTTTATTATGTTTCTAAAAGCAATCTTGGTGCAGGACAAAAAGTTGGAGAATACACAGACTTTTCATTTTTAGCTCATAAAAACTTTGACAGTTTTATAGACAAGGTAAAAACCTTGCAATTGACACCCGAAGAACTTAACAAACTAAAAGAGCAACGAGAAAGGGAAATTGACCAAAGCCTTGTAAAACTTAACAATGACATTTACCAAAATGAAAAAGGCTTAGGCGAAAATGACCGTGTATATCTTGTTGCAGCTTCAATAATTGCAACTCTTGGAATACCAGGTAAAGTTGCACCACTCGAAAAATCAGGTTTAAAGTCCTCAACTGAAAAAGGCAACAAAGACGGTGATATAATTGTAAGAAAAATCAGAGCCTTTTTAGACGAAAAAGATATACCAACAGAAAAGAAGAATTTAATATTAAGAACTTTAGAAAACACACTTACAACTGAAAATATTAATAAAGTTGAAAACGGTGAAAGCCAACTCAAAAGAGTTTTTACGAAAATTTTAGATGATTTGGGTATATATTATAAAATTGGTTTAACTACTGATTTTACAGGGAAGCTTTTTAATGAAATGTATGGGTGGCTCGGTTTTTCGCAAGATAAACTAAACGATGTAGTCATTACCCCATCTTATGTCGCTACTCTTTTAGTAAAATTGGCACGTGTAAACAAAGATTCCTTTGCATGGGATTTTGCTACTGGTTCGGCTGGCTTGCTGGTAGCTGCTATGAATGAAATGCTCAACGATGCCAGAAATAGTATTACTTCACCCCATGAACTTACTCAAAAAGAAATAAAAATAAAAACTG
>JAPLDV010000293.1 GCA_026391235.1 Bacteroidia bacterium
CCGGGACATGGACAAGTGTATTCTTTGCCGCCGGTGCGAGATGATGTGTAACAAATTCCAGACAGTGGGTGCCCTGTGGGGGATCAACCGGGGTTTTATGTCGGTTGTGGCTCCGGCCTTTGAGCAGGACCTGGAGAAATCCACCTGCACCTATTGCGGACAATGTGTTGCGGTGTGTCCGACAGGCGCATTAACCGAAGTCGACCATACCAATCAGATTATCAGGGCCCTCGCCAATCCGAAGAAAACCGTAATCGTTCAGACTGCACCTGCGGTAAGGGCAGCTCTCGGTGAGGAATTCGGCATGGAACCCGGAACTTTGGTCACGGGCAAGCTGGTGTCAGCTTTAAAGGAACTCGGGTTCGATTACGTATTTGATACTGATTTTGCGGCCGACCTCACCATCATGGAAGAGGGAACGGAGCTCCTTACCCGGCTGACGAATTATCTTAATGGCAACAAGGATGAATCTTTACCGATTCTGACCTCCTGCTGTCCGGCCTGGGTAAATTTCTTTGAAGAGTATTTTCCGGAGTTGAAAGATATTCCTTCAACTGCGCGATCACCTCAGCAAATGTTTGGCGCAATTGCCAAAACTTATTTTGCCGACAAGATCGGGGTCAACCGAAAAGATATGGTTGTAGCTTCAATTATGCCGTGTTTGGCCAAGAAATATGAATGCCAGCGTGAAGAATTTAAGACCGATGGAAATCCTGACGTTGACTATGCGTTATCAACCCGTGAATTAGCTGCTTTGATCAAGCAATCAAATATTGATTTTCTAAGTCTGCCAGATGCTGATTTTGATAAGCCGATGGGAGAATCGAGCGGCGCAGGGGTCATTTTTGGCACCACCGGCGGGGTTATCGAGGCGGCGGTGCGGACTGCCTAGGGAATGGAGGGGATCCGGCATGCAACCATCGACTTTAACGGGTTGCCGATCAATATCGGGATTGCTCATGGATTGGGCAATGCCCGGGAACTGCTCGAAAGTATAAAGGCAGGTACCTGTAATTTCCATGCGATTGAGATTATGGCTTGTCCCGGAGGTTGTATTGGCGGGGGAGGGCAGCCACTGCATCATGGACAATCGGACATTATTAAAGCCCGGCAAAAAGCTATTTACCAGGAGGATTTGGCTAAACCGATCAGGAAATCACATGAAAATCCCTATGTAAAAGAGCTATATGAGAAATTTTTAGGTGAGCCGCTGAGTGAAAAATCACATCATTTACTCCATACGCGTTATTTCGACCGGAGCACAGTTAAAGTGGTAATACCGAAATCTAAAAGTTAACCATCAAAGCTAACCATCAAAGAAAAAAAGCATCATGTCCAGCATAAAAATTGAATTACACGACAACCAGGTAAAAGAATTGGTGGAGGTTTGCAGATCTTTTAATAACGATCCGTATGAGTTGATAAATGTACTTCATAAAGCTCAGGGTATTTTTGGCTATCTGCCGGCAGAAGTGCAGGAAATTGTGGCCAGTGAGTTAAAAATCCCTGTTGCCAAAGTTTATGGGGTGGTTACCTTTTATTCCTTTTTTACCATGATCCCAAAGGGCCAGAACCCGATTTCCATTTGCATGGGAACTGCCTGCTACGTAAGGGGAGCTGAAAAAGTTCTCGAAGAATTTAAACGAAAGCTAA
>JAPLDV010000475.1 GCA_026391235.1 Bacteroidia bacterium
CAACATTAATATGACAAGAAGAATTTTAAGCATTAATAATTTTTTCATAATTATCCTCTTTAATTTTTCTCCAACACCTGTTGGGGCACACCTTCAGGCCTCCGTTTCAATACCCTTAAACAAAACAGCCGGAAACGGTCAAGATATAAATAAACGACCGGTGTTGTATATAGTGTTAAAATCTGACTGACAATCAGTCCGCCGACAATAGAAATTCCCAAAGGCCTGCGCAATTCGGAACCTTCTCCGGTGAGTAAAATCAAGGGTAAGGCGCCGAAAATTGTCGCCATCGTCGTCATCATAATCGGCCTAAATCGCATCAGGCAGGCTTCAAATATTGATTCCTCAGGGCTTTTTCCTTCTTTTCGTTCTCTGTCCAGAGCAAAGTCAATCATCAAGATGGCATTTTTCTTGACGATGCCGATCAGCAAGATAACACCGATCAAAGCCATGATGGTGAACTCCGTATGGAATATCATCAAGGCCAGTAATGCCCCCACACCGGCTGACGGCAGCGTGGATATAATCGTGACCGGGTGGACATAGCTCTCATAGAGTATGCCCAGCACAATGTATATGGCAATAAGCGCGGCCAGAATTAACAAGGGCATGCTCTGTGATGATTGCTGAAATGTTTTGGCCGTTCCCTGAAAGCTTCCCCTTATGGAACCGGGAACGCCGAGACGAGACATTGTTTTCTGAATCGCCACTGTTGCCTGAGAAAGCGATACGCCCAGAGGAAGATTAAAAGAAATCGTGGATGCGGCAAATTGTCCCTGATGGTTAACGGCAAGTGGTGTATTAGTCAAGCCATAGCCGGCAAAGGACAAAAGGGGAACACGCGCTCCATTCGGAAACCCCGCATTGGGAGGTATAATCAGGTAAACATTTTTGAGGGATTCCGGGCTTTGTAAATGGGGAGGTGAAGCCTCCATAATGACGCGGTATTGATTGAGAGGATTGTATATTGTGGATACCTGACGCTGACCGAAGTAATCATTTAGTGTCGTATCCAGAAGTGCCGGAGTGATGCCCATGCGCGATGCTGTGTCCCGGTCAAAGGTAACGGAAGTCTGCAATCCTCTATCCTGTTCATCTGTGTTTACATCAGTCAATTCGGGAAGTCCATTAAATGCATCCTTTATGCGCTTCTCCCATATCCGCAACTGGGCAAGATCTTCGGCTTGTAAAGTATATTGATAGGCAGCCCCTCCGCCACGGCCGCCGACGCGAATATCCTGAACCGACTGAAGAATAATCTTTGCCCCCGCTTCGCGGGCCAGTTTGGGCCGCAGCCTTGCCATGACTTGATCGGCGGACAACTTGCGTTCACGAACCGGCTTGAGGGAAATGTACATGAAACCGGAATTGCGCTGTCCGCCTCCGGTAAAACCGGCTATGCTGCCGACAGCCGGATCGGCACGAATAGTGTCCATAATACTGATGAGTTTGCGTTGCATGGCCTGAAAAGAAATATTCTGGTCAGCCTGGATTGTGCCGACAAGAGCACCGGTATCCTGCTGAGGAAAGAAACCCTTGGGAATTTTGATATAAAAGAAAACATTCAGGCAGATAACAACAAATAGCACAGCCATCATCAGCCGTCCATGCCGTAGTGCCCAACTAAGTGATCGCCTGTAAAAGTCGAGAACTGCCTCAAATATCTGTTCGCTTTTTCGATAGAACCAGCCGGAGCTTAGTTCTTCTTTCGATCGCAACAGGCGGGCGCACATCATTGGCGTCATGGTTAGAGAGACAAAAAGCGAAACGATGACGGCCGCGGAAAGTGTAACGGCAAACTCGCGGAAAAGCCTGCCCACAACTCCTCCCATCAATAAAATAGGGATAAATACGGCTATAAGTGAAAGACTCATCGAAAGTACGGTAAAACCTACTTCTTTTGCTCCCAGCAGGGCCGCCTTAAATGGAGTCAGACCTGCCTCAATGTGGCGGGAGATATTTTCCAGAACAACAATCGCATCATCAACAACAAATCCGGTGGCAACAGTCAGCGCCATGAGAGAAAGATTATCCAGTGTGTAACCGGCCAGATACATAACGCCGAAGGTGCCGATCAGTGAAACAGGCACGGCAATACTGGGAATAAATGTCGAGTAAATATTGCGCAAAAATAAAAATACAACAAGGATCACCAGCGCGATAGAGATTATTAATGTGCGTTCAACCTCGTTCAATGATGCCCGGATTGACGGGGTACGATCAAGCAATCTTTAAATTAATCGCCGCCGGTATTGATGCTTGCAATTGCGGCAAAATTGCTTTGATGCGATCGACAGTTTCGATGACATTGGCGCCGGGCTGCTTGGATATTATCACCAAAACGGATGGCTTGCCATTGAACAACCCGGCATTGCGTACATCCTGTACTGAATCGACTACCTCGCCTAAATCGGAAAGACGCACCGCCGCGCCATTGTGATAAGATACAATCAGCGGTATATAATCGGATGCTTTTTTTGCCTGGTCATTGGCATATATCTGCCAGTGTTTATCGCCCGCTTCCACGGCACCTTTAGGCCGGTTCGCATTGGAAGCGGCTATGGACAAGCGCACCTGCTCCGGACTTATTCCATAACTGTTGAGCAAGGCCGGGTTTAATTCCACCCGCACAGCCGGGAGCGAACTTCCGCCGACTGAAACCTGGCCTACACCTTTTATCTGCGAAAGTTTTTGCGCCAAAATAGTAGAAGCTGCATCATAGAGCTGGCCTTTGGTCATTGTATCCGAGGTAAGAACCAAAATAATGATTGGCGCGTCGGCGGGGTTTACTTTACGATACGTCGGATTACTGGGCAGTCCCGACGGCAGGAGGCTGCGCGCAGCATTGATGGCCGCCTGCACATCACGCGCCGCTCCATCGATATCCCGGTCGAGATCAAATTGCAAAGTGATCCGGGTCGAT
>JAPLDV010000458.1 GCA_026391235.1 Bacteroidia bacterium
CAGAATCCGTTGAGCATAAAAGTTAATTGCGGAGCGATAGTATATCTGTACAATTCATGAAGAAGAAGACTCCCCACGCCAATTAGCAGCATAATGTATATGTTTTTGTTTCGGACAAAGAGACCCCATATAGTTAGGAATACAAGAACTGTAATAACAAAAAATAATCCCTGTTGGTCAAGGTAGGCAAGGGGAAATATTGCCATGGAATACAGAAACCAGACCTTTTTTGAAATTTGAAAATCATTCCCTTTTTTTGAAATTACTACGACTTTGTAAATCACATAAAAAAGAATTGCTACTAAAAGCGATACCCCCATTTTCCCCGCCCTAAAAATATTCCCACCGAGAAAAATACTTGAAGAAGTCCAAAATAAAGCAAGGAAACCAATTCCAATCATGGGTTTAAGATTCAATTCTTTTACACAGAATAACCAGAGCAGACAACCCGTTGCGATGGAAAAGAGGTAATGTGTTAACGATAAAAAATGAGGGAAACCATTCTCTATGCTGAATTCAATAAATTTACAGTCAATAAAGTCCAGAAAATAACTTAATTCTCGCGCCTGATACATATTCCCATCTAAAATTTGGCTGTCAAATATCTTATTTAGTAGAGGTGTATCTGACAAATAAAACGGCAAACGAATATCCATCTCAGAATGCAATATGCCGCCATTATGGTTAATAATAGAAATCAGAGCAAATAAACAACTTAGTAAAATCACATGGAAGAGAGAAATTTTTTCACTACAGTGGTCTGCCCATCGTATAAACTTACTAAATGCCATGATTTGATGCCTCTAGGGTTTTTGATGGCTGAATCTGCAAATACAATGAGAGAAAACCAAGGGATATGCCATAAATATAAGTTTTTTCTCATATGTTTTATTGTCTTACTGACAGTGCTATTTTTATAATGTATTATTTCTTTAGGGAAAAGTATAAGAAGAAGAATCCCTTATGTCAAGGGAATATGGTCACATTTATGTTAATTACGACTCAAAATCCCCCGTTCGCAAGGACATCTCGGTTCGATTCCGAGCTCCGCACCATAAAAAAATAAAGGGGCTGTGGTTTTTTAATGAGAAGAAGAATTATTAAAAGTGCACAGCCGAACCTTCCGCCAGTCCAGATATACTTTTACCGCAATGAGGGCACCTTAGCGCTGTGTCGTTCACTTCTTTGCCACATTCCTTGCAAGTTTTAAGTGCCATAAAATTAACCTATTAAAATTTTTAATTACCTCTTATCCATGTATTTATAGGATAATGATATTTATTTATGTAAGGAAAACATTTTGTATATATTCATTCAATCCCTGGCCTATTAACCCGGCCCGCCACTTTGCAAAGCAACCGGGTTTTATTTGTTCAGCAGTTTTTCAATCTTTTTATCAAACGCTTGTGATATACGCGCCAGCATTCACATATTGGGGCCTTTATCTATTGGCCATTCGCTGGTGTATTCCGTATAAATGTCAATGGTCGTTATTTTTTTTAGAGTTTCAACTTTTTCCATATCAAACGCGGGTATGATTTTCATTTCTTCCAATTCTTTAATTGCCTCCATGCAAGACTTCAACCCATAATAAACACAATTCACGCGATAAAATTTACACAAGATTTCCTTGACATGTAAGACCGAGATTCATATAGTCCAACTATGCAGAAGCAATGTATTATTAGATATCAAAGAAAGTAAGTTTCTTTAAACAGATTATTTCATTAGTCTATGGAGATTGAGCATGAAAAATAAAAGATTTTTCTGGATAATGATTTTTTGCCTTATATTAATCACTTTAACCGCATGTAGTCGTAGTAACGACTCTCCACCAACTGTGGTCACAGCAATATCCGCAGGGTATTCGCACTCAGTAGCCTTAAAAAATGACGGTACTGTCTTGGCGTGGGGTTATAATGGCTATGGTCAATTAGGTGACGGAACTAATACGTTATATAGAAGTACTCCGGTGCCGGTAATGAATCTAATCGGAGTCACGGCAATAGCCGCAGGAGGTAACCGCACAGTAGCCTTAAAAAATGATGGTACTGTCTGGGATTGGGGTTTTAATCGCGATGGTGAATTGGGCGACGGATCCGGAATTAATACGGATAGCAATACTCCGGTAAAGGTAAAAGATCTGACCGGAATTACGGCAATATCCGCAGGGGATTTGCACTCAGTAGCCTTAACCAGTAACGGTACTGTCTTGGCTTGGGGTTACAATGCCTATGGTCAATTGGGAGATGGAACATCAACGTTTAGAAATACTCCGGTGCAGGTAAGTGGTCTGACCGGAATCATCACACAAATAGCCGCAGGGGGGTCGCACACAGTAGCCCTAACAAAAGATGGGGCTGTCTGGGCTTGGGGACTTAATTCCTCCGGTCAATTGGGCGATGGGACTGGGACCAAGACGGATAGTGATACTCCGGTTAAGGTAAGCGGTCTGACCGGAATCATCACACAAATAGCCGCAGGGGGGTCGCACACAGTAGCCTTAACAAAAGATGG